>DAOQBX010000026.1:0-9701 GCA_035340155.1 Anaerolineales bacterium
GGTCAAGGAAGCCGACGCCACCATCGCCCGTGCCAAGGGCGAGTCCGGCGACGACACGCAGGTGATGAGCATCGTCGGAGGGCCTCGCCCCGCCGTCGCGACGCTCGCCGAGGTCGAGCGCCAGCAGATCCAGCGCGCGCTCGCTTCTCTCTCTGAACGTGAAAGGGAAGTGCTCGAACTGCGCTTCGGACTCAAGGATGGGCGGGAACACACGCTCGAAGAGGTGAGCCGCTACTTCGATGTGACCCGTGAACGGGTTCGACAGATCGAAGCGAAGGCGTTGCGCAAGTTGCGCCATCCTTCCAAGAGCCGGGAACTGCGCGACTATTTGGGTGATTAGGAAGGTGCAATAGACAGCCGTTGCTGAAACGGCTGTCTATTTTTTAGGGGCGGAATAAGGCTGAATGAATTCGATTACAGCACCTCAACATGACAAATATCATCATTTTTGTGAAATGAGGCACATTTTCTAGTCCGTTAAAAACCTTTGTGATATACTTCGCGAAAGCTGTGCCAGATTTCACGCATCAATGAGGTGTGTACATGTTATTGGAATATATTGCCATCGGGGTGATGATTTTCGTCGCCACACTGATCGCCTTTATTGCAATTGGAATGGGGGAATTGTTCGGGCCAAAGAAAAAGTCTGCTGCAAAAGATATCCCGTATGAATCGGGCATGAACCCCTATGGTGAGGGCACGCGGCGCATGCCGGTGCGCTTCTATCTCATCGCGGTGTTGTTCATCCTCTTCGACATCGAAGTGGTGTTCTTCCTGCCGTGGGCGATCGCCTTCCGCCAACTTGGCCTGTTCGGTCTGATCGAGATGGTCGTGTTCATCGCCATCCTGCTTATTGGTTATGTATATGCCTGGAAAAAAGGAGCCTTGGAATGGGAGTAGAACAAAAACTCGGAAACATGGGCGTGGTGACCACCACGCTGGAGAACGTGGTCAACTGGTCACGTACCGGTGCGATGTGGCCGATGTTGTTCGGCCTGGCCTGCTGTGCCATTGAGATGATGGCGGCTCAGGCCGCGCACTACGATATGAGCCGCTTCGGCATGGAATTGATGCGCGCCAGCCCGCGCCAGTCGGACCTGATGATCGTGGCCGGTCGCGTCTCGAAGAAGATGGGACCCGTCCTGCGCCGTCTGTACGACCAGATGCCCGAACCCAAGTGGGTGCTTGCCATGGGCGATTGCGCCTCCTGCGGCGGGGTCTTTAATAATTATGCCATCTATCAAGGCGTGGATGAAGTAGTGCCGGTGGATGTGTATGTGGCGGGCTGCCCGCCGCGCCCCGAGGCGTTGATCCACGGTGTGCTGACCCTGCACGAAAAAGTGAAGGGTGATAAATTCAAGGACCTGGCAGCGGATATCAAGTAAACAAATCAGACCTGACAGATTTTCAGAATCCTGTCAGGTCTTAGGTGTAATTATGGACAAATCCCTCGAACCCATTGTAAAGAAATTACAGGAAAAGTTCGGTGCGACGTATGAAGAGTTTCGCGGCGAGGCACATTGCTTTGTGCGGCCGGAGCAGATCGTCGATGCGCTGATGTGCCTGCGAGATGAACATCAATTTGAACTGCTCTCTGCGCAGACGGCTGTGGATTATCACCCGCAGAATGCGCCGCGCTTCCATGTCATCTATCAACTCACATCGCTGGCGCAGAATTTGTCAGTGCAGTTGAGAGTCCCGGTGAACGGCGACCAGCTCAAAGTCCCGACCGCGACGCGGGTGTTCAAGTCTGCCAATTGGCGCGAGCGCGAGATCTCCGATATGTTTGGCATTGAGTTCGAAGGCCACCCGGACCCGCGCCGCATCCTGATGCCCGACGATACCGAAGGCCACCCGTTACGAAAAGATTTCCCGCTCGGTTACGAAGAGCCGCAATTCTCGTTCAACTTCGATGAGATCGATCTTCGCAAGCCGTACGTAAAGGAATAGTCATGACCCAGATCGAAGAAGTCACCATTGATCAATACAAGCATCTCGTTTCCGAGCGTGCGCTGACCGGCGAGACCATGCTGCTGAACATGGGTCCGCAGCATCCGTCCACGCACGGCGTGTTACGTCTGCTGCTGGAACTGGACGGCGAAGTCGTCATTAACTGTATTCCCGATATTGGCTTTTTGCACACGGGCGTCGAGAAGAACATGGAGGCCAAGACCTACCAAAAGGCCGAAGTGATGACCGATCGTCTCGACTATATGAATACGATGGGTAATAACCTGTCGTATGTGATGGCGGTCGAGAAGTTGATCGACGTGGATGTGCCTGTCCGTGCGCAGGCCCTGCGTGTGATCCTCGTGGAATTGCAGCGCATCGCCTCGCACCTGGTCTGGCTCGGCACCTCAGGCCTTGACCTCGCTGCGATGTCCATGTTCCTGTTCTGCTTCCGCGAACGCGAACAGATCCTCGACATCTTTGAACTGGTCTCCGGCCAACGCATGATGACCACCTACATCCGCCCCGGCGGGGTATGGCGCGATGTGCCGGTGGAGTTCGAAAAAGCCGTGCGCGATTTCATCAAGATCTTCCCCAAGCGCATCGACGAATATGAAAAACTGCTGACCAAGAATCCGCTCTTCATTGACCGTATGGTGGATATTGGCCGCTTGAGCAAGGAAACCGCCCTGTCCTATGGCGTGACTGGCCCCTCCCTACGCGCCTCCGGCGTGAACTGGGACCTGCGCAAGGCGCGTCCGTACATGGGGTATGAACAATATGACTTCAATGTGCCCGTACTGACCGAGGGCGATACCTACGCCCGCTACCTCGTCCGCATTCAGGAACTGCGGGAATCGTTGAAGATCGTTGAGCAGGCATTGAACAAACTGCCGATGGGCCCCGTCCGCTCGGACAACCGCAAGTTCGTCCCGCCGCCGCGCTCAGAGATCGGCGTCAGCATGGAGTCCCTCATCCACCATTTCAAACTGTGGACGGAAGGCTTCAATGCGCCGCAGGCTTCCATTTACAGCGCGATCGAATCGCCGCGCGGCGAACTGGCTGTCTTCCTTGAAGGAGATGGCGGTCCCAAGCCGCTGCGCGTTCACCTGCGCACTCCCTCATTCGACAACCTTGCCGTCCTGCCTGAGATGGTTAAAGGTCACCTGGTGGCCGACCTGGTCGCCATCCTCTCTTCCATTGACATCGTCCTCGGAGATATTGACCGATGAGCCTTGATAAGAAATATCCGAAGGAAATCAAACAGATCCTTGCAAAATACCCGCCGGAGCAAAAACGTTCGGCGGTCATGCCGCTCCTGTACCTTGCCCAGCGCGAGGAAGGATACGTGAATAAAGAGTCCATGCAGGACATTGCGCGCCTCGTCGATATCACCGAGACGGAGGTCGCCTCCATCGTTGGATTCTATTCGCTGTATCACGATAAAAAGGCTGGCAAATACCGCATGCAAGTCTGCACCGACCTGCCCTGCGCCCTGCGTGGAGCGGATGAGTTCCTTAATAACCTGTGCGGGAACCTCGGCATCAAAGTAGGTGAGACCACACCCGACGGCCTGGTGACCCTTGAAGCGGTGATGTGCCTGGCCTCGTGTGACCGCGCTCCCATGTTCCAGACCCAGGGGCCGGACGGTATCCAATATCACGATTACATGACTGTGGACCGCACCATGGAATTGATCGAAGCACTCAAGAAGGCGGAGGTGAAGGAATGAGCCACGTCCTTTTGCGCCACCGTGATATCCCCGATATCAATACCTTGAATGTTTATAAAAAGAACGGCGGCTTTGATGCGTTTAAAAGAGCCGTTACCAAGATGCAGCCCACCGAAGTGATCGACGTGGTCAAGAATTCCGGCCTGCGCGGACGCGGCGGAGCGGGATTCCCCACCGGCGTGAAGTGGTCCTTCATCGACAATAAGAACTGGCCGCATTATGTGGTCGCCAATGCGGATGAATCCGAACCGGGCACTTTCAAAGATCGCGAGATCATGGAGAAAAATCCCTTCCAATTTCTGGAAGGGTTGGCGATCGGTTCCTACGCTGTAGGCGCGACCGCGGCCTACATCTACCTGCGCGGCGAGTTCTGGCAGGTGGCCGCCTTCCTCGATGAAAAGATCGCGGAAATGGAAAAGGCCGGTTACCTGGGTGATAACCTCTTTGGCACCGACTACTCGCTGAAGATCTTCACCCACCTCGGCGCAGGCGCTTATATCTGCGGCGAAGAAACCGCCCTGCTCGAATCCATCGAAGGCAAACGCGGGCAGCCCCGTGTCCGTCCGCCCTTCCCGCCTTCCTTTGGCTTGTACGGAAAGCCGACCATCATCAATAATGTTGAGACCTTCACCAATGTGCCGATGATCCTTGCCAATGGCGCGGATTGGTACAAGGGCATGGGCACGCTCGATAGTGCCGGTGTGAAGGTATTCTCTCTCTCCGGCCGTGTGCGCAAACCCGGCAACTATGAACTGCCTTTTGGCACCACCTTCCGCCAACTGATCTACGAACATGGCATGGGGGTTCAGGATGGACGCCCGGTGAAAGCCATCATGCCTGCGGGTGCATCGTCCTCGCTGATCGTATGCGATGACAAGGTTCTCGATACTCCGATGGATTACGCCACCGTGCGCACCCTCGGTGCGGATCTCGGCTCTGCCTCGGTCATCGTGTTGGATGACACGGTCAATATCGACTGGGTCATCAACAAGACCATCCACTTCTTCAAGCACGAGTCCTGCGGAAAATGCACCACCTGCCGTGAAGGCAATTACTGGATGCGCAACCTGACCGAACGCATCCACTCCGGTTCCGGCTCCGGCGGCGATGTGGACCTGCTGCTGAACGTCGCCAAACAAATGCAGGGCAAATGCCTGTGCGCCTTGGGTGAGTTTTCCACCATGGCGGTGGTGACCGGTATTGAGCGGTTCCCGCAGGATTTTAAAAAAGCGGTAAAGGCCTAAAGCGAAATTCGATACCCGGCGTTCGATGATCGAACAACGAGTATCGTTCCTCCTGGAGACTTAATGAGCAAACAAGTCACACTAACAATAAACGGAATACAAGTCACCGTTCCCGATGGTACGCTGGTTGCAGATGCCGCCAAGATGGCCGGGATCGACATCCCCGTGTTCTGCCACCATCCCAAACTGGAACCGGTTGGGATGTGCCGCATGTGTCTGGTGGAGATCGGCCGCCCCATGCTGGACCGTGCCACCGGTCAGGTGGTGGTGGAGAACGGCCAGCCCAAGATCCAGTTCATGCCCAAACTCGAGACCGCTTGCACCAACCGCGTTTCTGAAGGCATGGTCGTAATGACGATCTCGGACAAGGCGAAGGAAGGCCAGAAGGGAACAGTTGAATTCCTGCTGACCTCGCACCCGCTGGATTGTCCGATCTGTGACAAGGGCGGCGAGTGTCCGCTTCAAAACCTGACCATGCAGTTCGGCCCCGGAAAGAGCCGCTTCAACTACGACGAGAAACTGCACCTCGAAAAGCAGGTTCCGCTCGGTGAATTGATCTGGCTGGACCGCGAACGCTGCATCCAGTGCGCGCGCTGCATCCGTTTTCAGGATGAAGTGGCAGGCGAGGCCGTGCTTGGCTTCGATGAGCGCGGGCGCAACACGCAGATCATCTCCCTCTCCGACCCCGGCTTCGACTCGGTCTTCTCCGGCAACACCACCGACATTTGTCCCGTTGGTGCGCTCACTACTGCGGACTTCCGCTTTGGTGCCCGTCCGTGGGAGTTGAAGGCCGAAGCCTCCATTTGTTCGCAGTGTCCGGTGGGTTGCAATACCACGCTCAATACACGTCGCGAAGCGAAGGCGGGCGGCGATATCGTGGTGAAGCGCGTCATGCCGCGCCAGAATGAGGAAGTCAACGAGATCTGGCTGTGCGATAAGGGCCGCTTTGCCTATCACTATACAGAAAACAAGAAGCGCCTGACCAAACCCATGGTCCGCAAGGATGAAAAACTTGCGCGTGCCTCATGGGATGCAGCTGTCAAACTGGCCGCAGAGAACTTCTCTGCAAATAAAAAGGATTTCGTGGTGCTGGCCTCGGGACGCCTCGCGAACGAAGACCTGTTCAACCTAAAATCCCTGGCAGATACGGCCGGCGGCAGGGCCATCCTGTACTCCGACATGTCTGGCGGCGAAATGACCCAATTGGTGGGCCTCGGCGCCGGAACGAACATCGGAACGCTGGGCGCGGGCGATGCCATTCTGGTGATCGCTTCAGATCTGTACGAGGAAGCCCCGATCTGGTGGCTGCGCGTCAAACAAGCTGCAGACCGCGGCGCGACCCTGATCGTCGCCAACCCGCGTGAGACGAAACTCGACCGCTTTGCAAAATACTCCATCCGCTATGCTTATGGCGATGAGATCAAGACCATCCACGACTTTGAGAAGAAGAGCAAGATCTCCGATGAGTTCTCGAAGGCGAAGAACGTCGTCATCTTCTTCGGCAGCGAAGGCCTAGGCGTAAACGGTACGGGCGCTCTGGCTTCAGCCTGTGCGAATCTGTTGAAAGATACCGAGCATATCGGCCGCGCCAACAACGGTCTGGTTGGTGTGTGGCAGCGGGCCAATGACCAGGGCGCGTTCGAAGTTGGCTTTGAGCCTGAAGAAGATCTGGCGAAGGCGCTCAAGGGCAAAGCCGTTTACATCGTCGGCGCGGACCCGGTGGGGGATGACCCCGTTTTGGCGAAGGCCTTGAACGGCGCGAAGTTCGTGGCCGTACAGGATATTCTTGAAACCGCCACTACTGAGATCGCGGATGTGGTCTTCCCGGCGCAGGCTTTCTCGGAACGTGAAGGGAGCTTTGTCTCCGGCGAGCGCCGTGTGCAGCGCTTCTATCCTGCGGTGCCGGTGAAAGGCGATGCAAAGCCGGATTTTGCCATTACATCAATGGTCGCCAAGCAGATGGGTGTCATCCTCGAGGGTTCATCGCCTTCGGTGGTGTTCGACATCATGTCGCATTCCATCGATGCCTTCAACGAACTGACCTATGCCAAACTTGCCGAAGTGCATGGACAGTGGCCCATCGTTGGCCGCGGCGATGTGTATTACGGCGGCACCACTTACGAGAATACACGCGGTTTGGGTGTTCAACTCGCCCCGGTGGCTCAGGCTGGGGGGTCATTGAAACTCTCCCGGGTCCGGAAGGAAGCGGCTCTTCGTCCCAAGGATAAAGAACTGCTGGCGGTTCCGGCCAATAAATTATACGATCTCGGTCTAACCGTCCGTTCCGCTGATTTACTTGAAGGACGTATCGGCGAAGCGAGCATTTTCGTGCATTCCGACACAGCCGAGAAATTGGAAGTGGAAGCCGGAAGCGTTGTGAAGATCAGTTTCGACGGTGTAAGCGGGGAGGCCGTTCTCAAGATCGACGATACCATCTCGACAGGTGTGGTGCTGGTGCCGCGCAGCATGGGCATTGCCATCCACGAACCTGTGATTGCAAAGGTGAAGTGATATGGACTGGACCATCTGGCTTGAGTGGATTTTGAAAGGGCTGATCCTGTGCCTGATCCTGCTGACGGGCTTCGCCTACCTGACGTTGTATGAACGCCGTGCCCTGGCCCGCATTCAGATGCGCGTGGGTCCGAACCGCGTTGGCCCGCAGGGCTTGTTGCAGCCCGTGGCCGAAGCCGTGAAATTGATCTTTAAGGAAGAACTGACGCCTGCCAAGGTGTACAAGGTCATCTTCATTCTCGCGCCGGTGCTGACCGTGGTGCCTTCGTTGATCATCGCGGCGGTCATTCCTTTGGGAACTTCGTTCAACCTGTTCGGGCGTACGATCACCTTGTATGTTGCTGATCTGAACGTGGGTGTGTTGTACCTGACCTCCATCGCCTCCATTGCGGTGTACGGCATTGTGCTGGCGGGCTGGTCGAGCAATAACAAGTACGCCATGCTGGGCGGCATCCGCTCTTCAGCGCAGATGATCTCGTATGAGCTTTCGCTCGGTTTGTGCTTCGTCATTGCCATCATCATGGGCAACTCGATGAACCTGAATGAGATCGTGAACGCCCAGAAGGATATGTGGTTCGCGGTGATCCAACCGGCGGGCGCATTGGTCTTCATGATCGTCACGCTGGCGGAAGTGAACCGCGCTCCCTTCGACATGCCGGAGGCTGAGCAGGAACTGACAGCCGGGTACCACGCTGAATATTCCGGCATGAAGTTCGCCCTGTTCTTCATGGCCGAATACCAGAAGATGATCGTCATTTCGATGATCGCAGCCACGCTGTTCTTCGGCGGCTATCGCGAGTTCTGGTTCCTGAAAGACACCATCTTCAGTGTGGACCGCTTCTGGTTCCTCGGACCGGTCTACATGTTATTGAAGGTGGTGGTGTTGTTGTTCTTCATGATCTGGATCCGCGCCACCTGGCCGCGCATCCGCTATGACCGCTTGATGGCCTTCGGTTGGAAGGTGCTGCTGCCGCTTTCACTGGTGTTGGCCTTCGTTACAGCAGTGGGGATTCTGCTGGCGCAGGAACTGAACACCCCGATGATCATCTGGGGTATTCCGGTGGTTTCCATAGCCTGTTTGCTGGGGGCGGTCGCTTTTATTTATCGTGATTTGAGGAGAAAAGCCCATGGGCGTGTTTGATCCCATTATCGAACTCTCAAAAGGTCTCGGCGAGACGCTGCGCTCCTTCCTGACGGAGAAGACCGTCACCTATCAAT
The DNA here is from genome assembly GCA_035340155.1 of Anaerolineales bacterium. Lineage (GTDB taxonomy): Bacteria > Chloroflexota > Anaerolineae > Anaerolineales > Villigracilaceae > Villigracilis. The sequence continues at coordinate 8,656 of DAOQBX010000026.1, forward strand.
ACCCCGAAGAGAAGCGCCCTGTTCGACCGCGCTTCCGCGGACGTCATGTTTTGAAGCGCTATGACAACGGTCTTGAGAAGTGCATCGGTTGTTCGTTGTGCGCTGCGGCCTGCCCTGCGGACGCGATCTTTGTGGAAGCCTCAGAGAACACCGACGAAAAACGCTTCTCACCGGGCGAACGGTATGCCTCCACCTACGAGATCAATATGCTGCGCTGCATTTACTGCGGCTTTTGCGAGGATGCTTGCCCTACAGAGGCGATTGTGCTGGGCGACAACTACGAACTCTCCTTCACCGATCGTCGCGACGCGATCTATAACAAGGAAATGCTGCTTGAGCCTGTTCCCACCGAACAGATGCTGACACCGCGCAAGGTGGAGCCGGGCATCTTCAAACGTTCCGTGCCCGCCATGCAGGACCCTACAGATTAGTTACCGGCGACAGTAACCAGTAAGCAGTTTTCCATTTACTGAATTACTGATGACTGGTCACTGGATACCGATGACTGGAATTTGTCTATGAACTCTGAATTGATCGTTTTCCTCGTCCTTTCCCTCGTCGCTATTGCGACCGCGCTCGGGATGTTGTTCAGCAGCAACGCCGTGTACTCGGCCTTGTTCCTGGTGCTGAACTTCGTCACCGTGGCGATCTTCTATCTTTTGCTGGGCGCGCCTTTCATTGCCATGTCGCAGATCACGGTCTATGCAGGCGCGATCATGGTCTTATTCCTGTTCGTGATCATGCTGCTCGGTGCTGAAAGCCTTGCTCCGACCAACACCCTGCCGTGGCAGAAACCGCTGGCGAGAGCGCTCTCGGTGTTGCTCGCAGTCGAAGCCATCTATCTCCTGTTCTCCCGCTCCCAGATTATCGGGAATGTGGCTGCGCCGGACGCGTCCTTGAACAGCATGGATAGCCTGCGTGAGATGGCATTGTCCCTGTTCGGCCAGTACCTGCTGCCCTTCGAGGTGACATCCATTCTATTGCTGGTCGCCATGGTGGGTGCCATCGTGTTGACCCGTTCGGAGCGAGGAGGAAAATAATGGTCC
>DAOQBX010000027.1:0-9463 GCA_035340155.1 Anaerolineales bacterium
GTTCCTTGCCATGACCTACGGCGGACTCCTTCCCAATGTCGGGTTCAACGCTTATGGCATTGCACAATTAATCGACTCGGTCTACCCGAACGATTCGCGCATCGGAATCCCCCGACTGGTGGTGGCTCGCGCCGTGCTTTCTTCACACCGCATCTCGGGTGCCATTGGACGCGCCCTTGTTCAAAAACGCGCAGCTGGCTACAACCATCTTATCATCCATGAGAGCGGCGAGATCTACTCCGTGGAGGTCTCCTCGCGCAAATCGGAGATCCTCTACGCTCACGACGGCTACATGGTCCATACCAATCATTACCTTGATCCGCAAATGAAGCAGGTCGAAAAAGATCCCGAGGAATTGATCTCTTCGCGGGTACGCTATTTCCGCGCCTCACGCCTCATCCACGAAACGGACAAACACACTATTAAGAGCCTGCAGTCCATTCAAAAAGACCATGTCAACATGCCGAACTCGATCTGCAACCATAACATTGAGTGGGCCGATCCGCTCGACCGCGAGAAGACCATCAGCGCGCTGGTCATTGACCTGACCTCGCGTGAGATGCACATCACCTGGGGCAACCCTTGCCAGAACATGTACCACACATATCATTTGAATGCATAAAAAAAACAGTCTCTCGAATATTTCGGGAGACTGTTTGAAAACTATGGGGTTGGCGTGGGCGATGGGGCGTCTGTTGGCGAAGTTTCTTCTGTCGGTGTTACCGGATCCTCAGAAGCAGGGGTTGGAGAGGGAGTCTCCGTGGGCTCAACATCTTCAGTGGGTGTATCTGTAGATACAGGCGAAGGTATCACGACTTCCGTGGAAATAACCGTGGGTATCGTTGTTGCTGCGAAAGATCCATCAGACAATTGAGAGAAACTTGCCGTCTCAAGGGTATATTCGATATGCAACAGCGGAGCTCCTGCAATATCTCCTTCAAATGCCTCCGCTACTCTCTGCCCGGCATTTCCAGTGAAAATGAACACCATGGAATTACCAGGCTTCCAATTTTGCAGGTTGACGATCTCCTGGACAATTCCCGCAAGATTCGAGGTGGTCTGGGCCCGGCCGGTTATTCCTCCGGCTGTCCAGGCAGGGGGGGACCATTTCACAAATTTCGCAGTCTTTGCCCGGGAAGAAATATTATTAACCTGGGAAGTGAATACTGGCGCATTTGCCTTACGCTCGCCGTAGATATTTAGCGTAACTACGTCTGAACTTGGGGAATCAACTTTGAAACGAATATATGCCTTTGTGATCAACGCTCCCTGTGGGACCGTTACATTGACAAAACGGACACCCACCGTTTGAATCCCACCATCATTGATCAGCTCGAGATCGCTGCTTCGCAGGGACATCGTCCCCGCAGAACTTTCCTCGGCATCATTTCTTCCCGCTGAAACGCGGATATTCACCTTTGTCACACCGGAGGGCGCCGGCGTTACCGGTGCGCCATTCAAAGAAATCGTTGCTTGTCGTGACGCAAAATCCACGGTGACCGTACCGTATTCAAAGTTCCGGGTGCACACATTGCCAGTGCAAAAGCGAATGCCAAGTGGAAGACCCAGGGTGTATTGATATTCAGGAATCAGATAGGTCTGTCCGTAATCATCGCCAAAATGGAAATAGACACCTTTGCCATCGTTGCGTGCGATCAGCAGGGAGGCCGCAAAAGCAAACCGATTCGAGGCCTCTGCGATATCCGGGGCCTGTGTAACGATATAGACCGTACGACCATACTGATTAACCCATTTATCAAGCACGGAAAGATCTTCCAGCATTTGAGCAGCGCTGGGCCAGGCACGACCCCAATCCGAAAAACAGCTTTCACATAGGGCGCCATTCAAGAAAGAGTACTGATCCCATTCTTCCGCAGATGCACCCGCCAGGTTCCCCTGGACATGGTATCCGGGTGTATTGGTTGTGACAAATTTTGCCAACGCCATCATTTGCAAAAGGTAATTATCAAAATTAGAGTATTCAACGGGATTCCCGCCGCATTTCGACTGAGTAGAACCTGAACCAACCCTAAGATCATCCAGGTAAAACGTAGAGACACCCAGCTCTGTCATCTTTTCCATGCCACGCTTGGCCAGATAATTACGGATAAACGGGGAGGCGGGATTGATCATATATACACCGCCCCCATTCCCAGGCGCATAGCAACGTTCGCCATTCGATTTGTGTAAAAAGACCGTCTCGGTCGGAACCATTCCATATACGCTTCTTCCATCCAGAATGGCATCATTAATATCCGAACAAAAACGTTTGTCCATGGTGATGGTGTTTTTATAATAATCGGCACCCGCCTGGGCGGTTGTGCAACGTACGCCGGGAAGCACCAAACCGGCGGGACCGTTGATCTTGTCCGTATCAACATACAAGGATATTTCCGAACCCGCTGGAAGTTTGGAGGCCTCAGACTTGATCTGGCCCTGAGCAAATATTGCAGCATTGAAATTATCATAGGGCACAGTTTGAGCCTGATAAATCACCGCCTGTTGCACAGGCATAAGAGTATTGGCAACCGCAAGTTCATTCTGTCCTAAAGCTTTCACGGTATCCAATTGACTGGAAAGAGTTGTAAAAATCACCAATAGAGTGATCATTTTACGAAATATCGTTTTCATCTTTATCCTTTCTTGCATTCATAACCTGCTGACATTTTCGGACAATTCGATTCAATCTTTATGAATGTCCAACTACAGTCCTGTTAAGGATGCGGCGCATTATGGTTTTGAGATGCGAATACAAGAATAGGACTTGGGTACCAATCCCCCTAAAAATCACCCTACAACTGTGACAGCCTAACAATTAAGAAAGATAATTTTATTTTTTTGAAAACATCGTCTAACAGGGACTTAAACCAGGATTAATGACCCCTTGCTTACTATCATCTTTGAAAGCCGCCGGGTTTTAAATGACCTGGCCATTATCGTAATAATGGCCAGGTCATTCGGCTTGATCGTAATGTGATCTTTATTCCATATCTTTCAACAGCAACGCCAGAGGGGAAGCCAATAGCACCATGCCAGTGGTCAAAGCCAGGACAAAGGGAAAACCATATACCTCTGCCAGGTGACCTGTATAAAGCAATCCCAATGCGCCTGAAGAGAAGATAAACCCCAGTACAAGGCCGGAAGCGAGCGCCATACCACCAGGAATGATACGTTGAGCCAAAACCACCATGATGCTATGCACAGCCCCCGTGAAAAGCCCCGCCAGAGGAACGAGCACGAACAGCCAGCCTGACCAACCAATACGACCCGTTAGAAAAATGGGGATGGAGGCCAATAGCAGGACAATCGATGCAATAAACCGCTTCGGATATCGGTCTCCCAATGTACCTCCCATCACATTTCCAAGAGCGGATCCGCCCATAAAAAGCCCGGCCATGCTGCCATAAACAGTGGCACTCTGCCCCAGGTCTTTGATGTACTTTGGGATGAGGTTGACCATGTTCGCCTGCGCCCATGATTGCAGGGCTGCCACCGTCATCAATACAAGGATGAACCCCAGGCTTGCCCGGGTGCGGTCCGATACGGAAGATTGGGCAGGTTTGGGGTGTGGATGGTTATCTCTCAATTGCACCATGACCGAAATGCCAATGGGGATGGACATGACAGGCAGAATATACAGACCCGGCACCTTAAGGGTTGCAAGAATCAAACCAGTAAGGATGGGTCCTGCAAAATGTCCCATTTGCCCAGCCATGAAGAACAAAGATGTGGAGGTTGTCTCGCGTCCTTTCATCAGGTGCCGACCGCGCAAATTGGCTTGCACCGTCCCCACCGGGTGAAACGAAGAGGAACCTAAAGCGGCAATAATGAGACAGGCCAGCCCGACATTTCCCGGGAAGAAGATCGCACCTGAGTAGAAAACCGTCATCCACAGCACGCCCCCCGCTGCAAGCCAGCGCGGACCTACGCGATCGGAGATCCAGCCAAAAATGGGCTGGGTTAGAGATGAGGCCCAAATATAGATCGTAGAAAACAGGGCGATCTGCGATTCGCTCAAGCCAAGGTAGGTCAACAACACCGGGCGGCTGGCGTTGAAAGTATCTACAATGAAATGGCTAAGGGCCACGGAAATGAAAAGAGAGTCAGTGAAGATAGGCATGGGAAAGGAGGTTGGCGGTTGAATTAACGATATAGATGGTTGGATTCAATGTACGCGTATACTTCAGGAGTAAGATAATAGCGATACATCTCCCCCGCTGCAACACGGCGGCGCAATTCACGCGATGAAACCGGCTGGAGCAGGGCATCCAAAAACTGGATCTTTTCGGTCACACCGGGCAGTCTGGACTCGAGCGGGGTCAAGTCGAAGAAATCGTCAGGACGGCGCATCACACCGATTTTGGAAACCGCAGCCACGAGGTCGGCACTGAAGCGCCACGTGGGCAGATCCCATAATGAGTCACCGCCGATCAAAAGGTGGATGTCCGCATCGGGCTCATGTTCGATAAGCAATCTCACCGTATCTATGGTGTAATGCGGGCCGGGCCGGTCAATCTCGATGCGCGAAAGTTCAAAGCCCGGTTCATGTTCGATCATGGCTTGCAACATGGGCAGGCGATGATCGAGGGGCGTGATGGGATTCTTCTGCTTATGCGGGGGATCGGGTGTGAGTACCCACAACAGGCGGGAAAGTTGAAATTGGCGGGCAGCCTCGCCCGCAAGAATGAGGTGTCCGATGTGCGGCGGGTCGAAGGTGCCGCCGAAAAGTCCGATCTTTTTCTTGAGCATGGACGGTAGTATATCGCAACTGCCTTACGGGCTGGAATTGCTCCAAAGCATTCATGTATAATTTTGCCATGCTGCCCGAGTCTCCGCTCATGACGATCGAAAGCCGGTTGAGGTATCTGCTACCGGCGGAAATGTACGTGGCCATGTGGGGCAACCCGTCTCTGGAGGTCATGGTGGAAGTGCATAAACACCTGCGGACCCTGCAGCGAATTTTACACGACTACACCGCACGACAGGTGGATATGGCAAGGCTCAAGCCGGGAGATGTGCGCACCGAATGGCAGCAGGGCACAATGATGTTCACCGATCTGGCAGGCTTCACCAAACTCATGGAGGCAAATTCCCTGTACGGGCGCGAGGGGGCTGAGAACCTGGTGAAGCAATTGACAAAATATTTTTCAGCCATGATCGAGATCATCAGCAAATCAAGCGGCGATCTGGTCGAGTTCACAGGGGATGCGATGCTGGTTATATTTCCACGAACGGAGAAAAACGACGATGCCGTCCGCGCGGTGCGGGCCGGGCTGCGGATGCAAAGAGCCATGAAGGAAATTGCGGCCATTGAAACGGCGGCGGGCAGTGTCAACCTTAAGATGCGTATTGGGATCCACAGCGGCCGCTTCCTGACTGCGGATATCGGCACCCCGCGTCGCATGGAGCATGTGCTGCTTGGGCGGGATGTGCATCAGGCCAAACTCATTGAAAGCCTTGGACGCAACGAACGGGTGAACCTTTCTGAACAGGCGTATGAACGGGTCAAACATCTTTTCCGTGTTGAAAATGGCGAGCCGGGCTGCCATCTGGTGATCGACGATTTGAGCGATGCTGAATTAGGGGAATATGAGATCCTCCCGGCCAGACGCAGGGCAGCCAGCAAGGTTTTATTGGAAATGGATAAAAGCGCCGTATTGGAGCAGATCGTCAGCCTGCTAGACTCCATCGAACCGATGGCAAGCTTCATCCCAGGCCCGGTGCTGACGCTTCTTATCGAAAGCGCAGCCGACCGCGCCATCCGCCCGGATTTTCCCCGCCCGACGATCCTATTCGTGAATATTGTCGGCCTGGCCGAATGCGCCGACCGCGCCCTGCCCGGCGAGGAGCGTAAACTCGCGCTGAGTTTTTCGCGCGTCTTCTCGCTCATCAACGCAGCCGTGGAAGCGCGCGGCGGGGTGCTGAAAAAGGTCACCTATCACCTCTCCGGCTCGGATATGGTCATCTACTTTGGCGCGCCGACCGCACACACCAATGATGAGATGCGCGCCGCTTCGGCCGCGGTTGCCATCCGTGAGATCGTTCGAAGCATCTCCCCACCCGTCATAGGGGAGATACAGCCAGAGGTGTACTGCCAGATCGGAATCCACTCGGGGCCCGCTTTCGTGGGTGAGATCGGCGAACCGCGCGGCAGGCGTGAATACAACCTGCTGGGCGACACGGTCAACACCACCGCCCGCTTGATGAATCTGGCCATGAAGAACCAAATCGTCCTCTCGGAATGTGTGCAAAAAGTCATTGAGGCCAATTACGAGTGCTTGTCCATGGGTGAAATTCCCCTGAAAGGAAAGGAACGGCCCATGCCATTGTTCGAATTAATCCAGCAAAATACCGGAGAAACCTTCAAAGGCCGGCCTGTTTCAAGCATTGCATAACTGGAAGGGACACCCGAAGGGATCAAAAGCGGGGGAATTGACTTTCAAGTGCCTTGGGCTATAATCCCAATCAACACTCTGAACACCGCAAGCCAAACATAGAACTGGAGCAAAGTATGTCCAAGATCATTTCAATTCACTCTTTTCGCGGCGGGACGGGAAAATCGAATACCACAGCCAATATCGCCGCGCTCCTCGCAAAAGACGGCGCCCGTGTCTGCGTGGTGGATACCGACATCAACTCCCCCGGCATTCATGTGCTTTTCAACCTCGATGATTCGGATATGGTCCACTCGCTGAACGACTATCTCTGGAAGAAATGCACCATCGAAGAAGCCGCCCACGATGTGACCGGCCGCATCGGCGGTGACATCAAGGGCCAGATCCTGCTCATCCCTTCCAGCATCAAGCCGGGCGAGATCGCCCGCATCCTGCGAGACGGATACGATGTGGGTCTGCTCAACGACGGCTTCCGCGATGTGGTGGACAAACTCAAACTGGATTATTTACTCATTGATACGCATCCCGGCCTGAACGACGAGACGCTGCTCTCCATCGCCATTTCCAACATCCTGGTCATCATCCTGCGCCCCGACTCACAGGATTACCAGGGCACGGCCGTCACTGTGGATGTTGCCAAGAAACTCGATGTACCTAAGATGGTCATGCTGGTGAACAAGACCCCCAGCGCCTTCGACTTCGACGATGTGCGCGAACGCGTCGAGCAGACCTATGATGTCAAGGTTGGCGCCGTCCTGCCTCATGCCGATGAAATGATGACCCTCGCCAGCTCCGGCATTTTCTCGATCCAATTCCCCGACCACCCCATTACCAAGGGCTTACAAAAACTCGTCGAACAGATCAAAAAATAATTTATTCAGAGGAGAGAGTGATGAGCAGTCCTTTATTTGATTCCATTCGAAAGGAGTTGGAGGCGCGTAAAGATGATATCCGCCCCTCGGATATCATCCTGTTCTCCGAGCCGCTGCGGACCGCGCTCAATGCGGTCATCCATCTCAAACGCTTCAGCCTGACCGAGTTCGCCGCCAACCTGCCTTTCACAAGAGAAGAAACCAAACTGCTGGCAGACCTGCTCATCAAAAGAAATCTATTCGAACTGTTCGCCGAAAGTCCCGGGGAACCGGTCTATATGGCCCGCCTCTCCGCAATGACCCGCCCGCTCACGCGGCCGCCCACAGACCTGTGGAAGAAGATCGATTAACTGCATGCCCCGCCATGATTGCGGGGTTTTGTTTTAAGTCACCGGGCTGGGTATAATGCGAGCATGGCCGACAAACTGATTTCCCGATACGAAGAACTCAAGGCGCAGGTCAACTTCCACAATTACCGTTACCATGTGTTGGATGCGCCCATCATCAGCGACCTCGAATACGACCGCCTGCTCAATGAATTGAAGAAGATCGAGGCCGAACACCCGAATTGGATCACTCCCGACTCGCCCACCCAACGTGCGGGCGCAAAAGCTTCGGAAAAATTCGAAAAGGTGCGCCACCCTGTACCCATCCTTTCGCTGGCCAACGCTTTCGGCGCAGATGATGCACGGGCATGGTTCGAGCGCATCAAAAAACTGGACGACCGCGTGGAAAAAGCGAAGTTCGTGGTCGAGCCGAAGATCGACGGTCTTTCTGTGATGCTGCACTACCGCAATGGGCAATTCGTGCAGGGGGCCACCCGCGGCGACGGTGAAGTGGGAGAAGACATCACATCAAACCTAAGGACCGTGCGGGCCATCCCTCTACGCATTCCGGTGGAAAGCGGAAAGTCGAAGATTGAACCGCCGCCCTATCTTGTCGTTCGCGGCGAGGCATTTATCCCCATCAAAGAATTCGAAGCCTTAAATAAACGGCTGGAAGAAGCAGGTGAAAAGACCTACCTCAACCCGCGTAACACGGCAGCAGGTTCATTGCGCCAACTTGACCCGGTGCTCACCGCCTCGCGCCCCATCACCCTGCTTGTTTACCAGATCGTCCACTCCGAAGGCGCCCAGGTGCCGACCTCACAATGGGAGATCCTGGAATATCTCAAGTCGCTGGGTTTCCCGGTGACCGATATCGCCAGGCGCTTCAATGATCTGGATGATGCCATCGCCTACACTGAAACTTTCAACGAAGGCCGCGACACGCTTCCCTACGAAGCCGATGGCATGGTCATCAAACTGGACGACCTGACCCTCGCCGCAGACCTGGGTTTTGTAGGCAAGGACCCGCGTGGAGCCGTTGCCTTTAAATTCCCCGCTCGTGAAGTGACCACCACCCTGCTCGGCATTGATGTGGAAGTGGGTCGCACCGGCGTGCTGACCCCGCGTGCCGCCCTTGAACCTGTGGAGATCGGCGGCGTCATCGTCCGGAATGCGACCCTGCACAACTTCGATTACATCGAAGAGAAGGATATTCGCATCAACGACCGTGTGCTGGTCAAACGCGCGGGCGAGGTCATTCCCTACGTCATTGGCCCTGTGGTGGACGCCCGCTCCGGCAAAGAGAAGCGCTACAAGCCTCCCACAAAATGCCCGGCTTGCGGTCAGGATGTGGAGCACATCGAGGGCGAAGTGGCCTGGTATTGTGTCAACGCAGCCTGCCCGGCGCAACTCGTCCGCAATGTGGAGCACTTTGTCTCCCGTGGGGCGATGGATATTGTAGGCCTCGGCATAAAGATCGTAGAGCAATTGATCGAAGCAGGCTTGGTCAGGGATGTGGCGGACCTGTTCGCCTTGAAAAAGAATCAACTATTGGAGTTGGAGGGCTTCGCCGATAAAAAGGCGGAGAATCTGCTTGGGTCCATTGAGCAGGCAAAGGGTCAGAGTTTGAACCGCCTTATCACTGCGCTGGGAATCCACGGCGTGGGTGAAGTCATGGCAGGCGATCTCGCACGGACGTATGGCAATCTGTCCGCTTTATCCAAAACCTCAGCAGACGATTTACAACTGATCGAAGGGGTGGGACCGAACATCGCCGAATCCATTGTGGATTGGTTTGCACGTCCGGCGAATCAAAAGTTGTTGAAGAAGTTGAAAGCCGCCGATGTGGACCCACAAATGCAGAAAGATG
>DAOQBX010000028.1:0-9371 GCA_035340155.1 Anaerolineales bacterium
GGCTGGCTACTCCCTCCGCCATTATGGTGGGGACGGGTAAAGGAGCCGAGGCGGGCATCCTGTTCAGAAATAGTGAAGCGTTGGAACGCGCAGGCAAGGTCAGTGTGGTTGTGCTGGATAAGACTGGCACGATCACAAAGGGACAACCGGCGGTGACAGATATTGTTGTAGAAGATGGAACGTGGCATGAAGACGACCTGCTGCGTTTGGCAGCAAGCGTTGAAAAAGGCAGTGAACATCCGCTTGGGGAGGCGATCTGGGCGGAGGCGACGACTCGCGGCCTGGCGTTGGTGGAACCGGCCGGGTTCAAGGCAGAGGCCGGGCATGGCGTTCAAGCCGAAGTTGAAGGAAGAAGCGTCATGGTCGGGAACAAGAGAATGTTCGAGGCGAAGGGAATCGCCTTGGGCCGACTCGCATCTGAAGTGACGCGCCTCCAATCCGAAGCCAAGACCGCGATGCTGGTGGCTGTGGATGATGTCGCAGCGGGTGTTATTGCAGTGGCGGATACCATCAAGGAAAGTTCCAAGGACGCCATTGCCGACCTGCACAAGATGGGCCTGAAAGTGGCAATGATCACCGGCGATAACCAGAAGACCGCCGAAGCCATTGCAAAACAGGTCGGTGTGGATACTGTTCTTGCCGAAGTGCTGCCGGAAGGAAAATCTGCCGAGGTCAAGAAACTTCAATCGTCAATGGTAGACCGTCAATCATCCGTTGTCGCGATGGTCGGTGATGGCGTCAACGATGCTCCTGCGCTCGCGCAAGCGGATGTGGGTCTCGCGATCGGTACCGGGACAGATGTTGCCATGGCGGCTGCGCCAGTGACCTTGATGAGCGGTGACCTGCGCGGTGTGTCGCGCGCGATCAGCCTTTCGCGTAAAACAGTGCGGACGATCAAGCAGAACCTGTTCTGGGCGTTCATTTACAACGTGATCCTGATCCCCGCTGCGATGCTCGGCTATTTGAACCCGATGCTTGCCGCTGGTGCAATGGCATTCAGCAGCGTCTTTGTGGTGACGAACAGCCTGCGGTTGAGGAAAGTGAACATTTAGGAAGTCAGTGAGCAGCGATCTGTGACAAGCGAATCCCCAATGACCGGTCACCCTTCACCCGAGATCAAATCCGCTTGCGGCGGAACATTGAAAGACCCATCTGCTTACCCAAGCGCGATGTTCCATGGAGAGAGAGTCTATTTTTGTACAAAGGCCTGTTTGAAAGCGTTTCTGGCTGAGCCCGAAGCGTTCATGGCAGGCGAGATCGAGCATCCTCTTGAGGAGGATGAAATTATTGAAAGTTCAAGTTGAAAGGCAATAAGGAAACTATTAACATGAAAAGGCTGTCTCTTCTCACTCTCACGTTGCTGGCGTTGATTGTCGCTGCTTGCGCTCCCCAACAAAGCGGACCGGCCAAGGCGGAACTTCCCGCCGGGAAGGCCTGGGCCGAAGGCAAAGAGATCTACTTCATTCATACTGAGGCGTCTGACCCGGGCGTGGCTGAAAAACTGACCAATATGATGAAATCCCCGGTGGTGCTGGTGCCTTCATTGGCGAATGTGCCGGATGATTTGCTGGCGAACGTGTATGTCTTTACCAACGGCATTGCCGGCTCCGGTCCTTTTGGCTTTCAGGCCGATGTCTTCGACAACCCGCCCGGCACGGATGGATATACTCCGTTGCGCCGCCTCAACGTCATCGCCTGAGCCGATGAAACCAAGGCCCGCGAATTGACCAACGCTGCGGATGTGCTGGCTGCAAAAGACGCCGGTGAATTGACCATCGAACAGCCCGGCGTGGTCATTAACATGCCGTTCGTTGTCTGGGATGGCGGACAGAGATAGAACAGTTTCATTCATCGGCCTGCGCATCAGGGCAGGCCGATGAAACTTTTTAGCGTACCGATTTATTTTGAGGTTGCATGAGCAAAAACCAGAACAAACCCATCGACCCGGTCATTGTCATCACGCTTGGAATTTTATTTGTGGCTGTGGCGGCCTTGATGATCGTGTTTCAATCGAATGGTACTTCCATTAATATCTCTGCCGGTGCAGGGACCATGAGCCAGCTGGTCGTCGCTTTCGTGACAGGCATTACCACCGGCGGCCTGAGTTGTCTCGCCGTTCAGGGTGGCCTGCTTGCCAGTTCGCTCGCACACCAGATCGAGCAGGATTATGTTGGGCAGGCCGGGCCGAAGAGATCCAAATCACTGACGGTCCGCACCAACTCCGCTTTGCCCATTGGGCTTTTCCTATTGGCAAAACTGGTGACCTATACCTTGCTGGGCGCGCTCCTCGGTTGGCTGGGTTCCTACCTCACCTTCAGCCCAATGACCCGCGCCATGCTCATGCTGGCCATCGGCCTCTTTATGATCGGCAACGCCTTGCGCATGTTCAACGTTCACCCGATCTTCCGCTACTTTTCCATTGAACCGCCGAAGTTCATCACCCGCTACATCCGCCGTACCGCCAAAGGCACCGATACCTTCACTCCGCTTTTCCTTGGCGCGCTGACCGTCTTCATTCCCTGCGGCGTGACCCAGGCTATGATGGCCACCGCCCTCGGCTCCGGCAGTATCGCGATGGGCGCGGCACTCATGTTCGCGTTCACGCTTGGCACCAGCCCCGTCTTCTTTATCATCGCCTACCTCACTACCGAACTTGGCGTAAAACTCGAAAAGTTCTTCATGCGTTTTGTGGCTGTGGTGGTTTTGATCCTGGGATTCGTCACCCTCGATGGCGGACTGAACGTCATGGGCTCGCCCATTTCGCTTCAAAACCTGACGCGCACCTGGTTCGCCTCACAGGCCGAGTCCAACTCTGCGCTCGTTCCATCCCAACCTTCTGCGAACGCTGGAGAGGTCGTCCTCAACGTGGAGAACAACGGATACTTTCCCGCCGTCCTCAAAGCCCCTGCCGATACAGATTTCACCTTGAGCCTTGTCACCGACAAGACCTATACCTGCGCGCGCGATTTTGTCATCCCTGCCTTGAATTACTACCAACTGCTGCCGGAGTCGGGAACCGTCCAGGTGAGCATCCCCGCTCAAAAAGCCGGTTCGACCCTGTTCTTCACCTGCTCAATGGGCATGTATACCGGCCAGATCGTTTTTGAAAATCAATAAACCATCCTTTCTTCTTTCCTTTTTGCCGAGGGAAGAAGAAAAATGAAAGAAACCGAGCATGATCAAAAAAACCTTCAAGATCCCCGATATGTCCTGCACCAATTGCGCCATGAAGATCGAATCCCTCGAAGACGACCTCGAAGGCGTCAAGGAGGTCAATGCCAGTTACCACAAACTGGAGATGGTCATCGAGTACGATGAGTCGCTGGTGAACGAAGAACAGATCATTGCAGCGGTCAAGAAAAAGGGCTATACCGCCACTCCTTCATAAATAAACTCCCGCAGATCTTTGTCTGCGGGAGTTTTTCAAGAGGGGGAATTTATTCGCGGCTGCCGTATAGTTCAATCTGTTCATGGACGGAACGCATTTTTTTCCGGGATAGGTGCGGTCGATTGGCAAGCACAATGGAAGGTAGGATCGCCATAAGCAACGCACCCAATACATGCAGAAAAACGCGGGAACGGGAAGTACTCATAAAATAAATGCTCCTTTCTGTTTCTTAAAAATAAACGAATGAACTCTACAAAAGTTCCAAAAATAGACTGATAAAAGTTGTTGGAGTATACTGACCGTATGTCCATATACTACACTCCTGCTGAAGCGAACAATTTGCTGGAAGTCGTCCGCCCGATGGTGGGGGAGTTGATGCAGATCAGCGAACGGATTCGCTCCCGCCAGCCGGAGATCTGGTCGGTGGTGGAGAAATCTGCAGGGAATGGCGGCAACCCTGAGTTGAGCCGCCTCCTGCCGGACTTTGACCGACTGGACCTGTTGCTGCACCGCTTGCAGGATATGAACATCGAGGTCAAGGATCTGACCATCGGCCTGATCGATTTCCCGGCCTTGCATGAGGAACGGGTGGTCTACCTGTGTTGGAAATATGATGAGGGGCGCATCCAGTTCTGGCACGAGGTTGAAGCGGGTTTTGCAGGCCGCCAGCCTATCGACTGGGAATAATCCGGCCGTAGTGAACGTCTATGACCTTGCTGGTGCAAGGTCTTTTTATTTCACACCCTGCAGATGGTTTCCGTGTTGTACATTTGCGATTTGTCCGGAGTCCTAAAGCTTCAGGCTTTAGACTCCACCTTGCGCCCAATAAAGGAGAAATATGAATAAAGGTATCCTCAGCGGCATTGCCGCGTATGCCATGTGGGGCTTCTTCCCGATCTACTGGAAGTTACTTCATGATGTTCCCGCTGTGCAACTGCTCGGCCATCGCATCGGGTGGTCCTTCCTGCTGCTGATGGCGTTCATCTTCATCACCAACCAGTGGAAGGATTTCCGCACGGCTGCATTCAACGCAAAAGTGCTTGGCATCTACGCCGTTGCGGGCGTGCTGCTTTCGCTTAATTGGTTGATCTATGTCTGGGGTGTGAACTCAGGTTTTATCGTCGAAACCAGCCTCGGCTACTTCATCAATCCGCTGCTCAGCGTGTTGTTTGGCGTGTTCTTCCTGCGCGAAAAACTGCGTCCCATGCAATGGGTGCCCGTGGTTTTGGCCGCTGTTGGCGTGACCTACCTCACCATCACCTATGGAAGATTGCCGTGGATCGCGCTCTCACTGGCGGTCTCTTTCGGCTTGTATGGTCTGGTCAAAAAACTTTCACCGCTTGGCTCCGTCTATGGCCTGACCCTTGAAACCGGCATTGTCTTTCCGCTGGCGTTGATCTATCTGACCTTCGTTCAAGTTAATGGCACCAGCGCTTTCTTGCATGATGGCCTCACTGTGGACCTGCTGTTGATCGGCGGCGGTATTGTCACCACCATTCCGCTGCTCATGTTCGCTTCGGCCGCCAAACAGATTCCGCTCAATATGATCGGCGTACTGCAATACTTTGCCCCGACCATCCAATTCCTCATTGGCGTCTTTCTTTATAAGGAACCGTTTGACACCACGCGCTTTATCGGTTTTGGGATCGTCTGGCTGGCGCTCATCATTTTCTGGATCGAGAATTTGGTCGCGCATCGTACTCCGGTCGAGCCGATCCCTGAACTCGGCGAAGGGTAGTTCGCTGAAGACTTTATCCCCTAAATCGGATAAGACTTATCTTATCCGGGTGCGCTTCGGTTATAATGGCGAAAATTTTCTCAGGAGAGTTGTATGAATTTTGCTATGTGGAAGAAGGCGCTGCAGGTCATCCCGGAAGTCTCGAAGGATGAGTGGGATCGCCTGGATATCATCTCCAGGTGGTTGATCTCCACCCGCGCCGCCGTGTTGATCATGACCTTTATCTCTGCTGCACTGGCGGGGTTGTTCGCCTGGCGGGATGGTTCTTTTTCATTCCTGCCCTGGTTCGCTCTGGTCTTCGGCCTGATCATGGCGCACGCCAGTAACAATATCTTCAATGATTTTACCGACTATGTCCGCGGGGTGGATAAGGACAATTACTACCGCAACATCTACGGCGCACAGCCCATCGCCAGCGGGTTGATGACCAAACGCCAGCACCTGACCTATTTTGCCGTGACCGGTCTGCTCGCGCTGGTGGCGGGCCTGTACCTGATCTCCGTCAACTCGAACGACCCGGTCGTGTGGGTGTTGCTTGGTTTAGGCGCGTTCTTCGTGCTGTTCTATACCTGGCCGCTCAAGTACATTGCCCTTGGCGAAGTGGCTGTTCTGCTCGTTTGGGGCCCCCTGATGATTGGCGGCGGGTATTATGTGCTGGCCCACAACTGGAACTGGAATGTGGTGCTGGCCTGCCTGCCGTATGCTCTCGGTGTGACCACCGTCATTTTCGGCAAGCATATCGATAAATTGGACAAGGACAAGGCCAAGAGCATCCACACTCTGCCGGTGGTGATCGGTGAGAAGGCCTCACGTTACACTGTGCTTTCCATGATGGTCATTCCGTACTTCCTGACGATTTACCTCATCGCAGTCAAGTTCTTTACCCCGATCATGTTGATCATTTTCCTGGCGTTGCCCACTTTGTGGAAGATGGCCCCGGTATTCTTCAAGCCCAAGCCGGAGACCCAGCCGGAAAACCAGCCGGGCTGGCCTTTGTACTTTGTGGGGTATGCCTTCTATAACAATCGCGCCTTTGGCATGTACTTCATGACCGGCCTTTTGCTGGATATCGTCCTGCGCATTCTTCCGGCCACGCAGAATTTCTGGCGGTAGCCTCTGCCTGATGGTAAGTATCAAGCCTCCCCACGTTTGAAGCGGGGGGCTTTTTTGATTCCAAGGCCACGTCCTGCCTCTATTGTGAATATATTTACAAATAGGATAATTTTTGTTATAATATTGGTGATAAATTTCACAATTAGAGTTTCCGAAGAGGTCACTATGAACACTACAAGAAAACCGCATGTACTCATTGTCGGTGCGGGGTTTGCCGGGATCGAGGTTGCGCGCGGACTGTCAAAGGCTCCGGTGCGTATCACCTTGATCGACAAACACAATCATCACCTTTTCCAACCGCTGTTATATCAGGTGGCGATCGCAGGCCTGCTGCCCTCGCAGATCGCGCACCCGGTGCGGACCATCTTTCGCAAGCAGAAGAACCTGGCTTTTCAAATGGGCGAGGTCACATCCATTGACCTTGAAAAGAAATTTGTGAAGTTGAACGGCTCGGCCATTGCCTATGATTATCTCGTTCTGGCGGCAGGGGCGCGCACCAATTTCTTTGGGTTTGAGGCATTGGAGCAATATGGATTGCAGCTCAAAGATATCGAAACGGCGGTGAGGACTCGCAATCATTTGCTGTCGATGTTCGAACAAGCCAGTCACGAAGCCGAAGTGGAAAAGCGCCGCGCCCTGTTGACCTTTGTAATCGTGGGCGGCGGCCCGACCGGCGTGGAGACCGCCGGAGCGTTGGGCGAGTTGATGACGCATGTGATGCGCAAGGATTATCCGCGCATCGACTTCAGCGAGGCGCGTGTGATGTTGTTGGAGGCGGGCCCCAGCCTGCTGGCTGCCTATCCTCCCGAGTTGCGTGAAGCCACATTGCGGTTATTGAAAGACAAGCATGTGGACGTGTGCCTGAATACCAAAATGCAGGGATACGATGGGCAGCGCGTGGTGTTGGGGGATGGATCCACACTCGCAACGCAGACGCTGATCTGGACCGCAGGCGCGAAGGCAGCCGAGATCGTTGATGCGTTGGAAGTAGAGAAGGCAGGCCTGGGGCGTGTGTGCGTCGAACCGACCTTGAACCTGATGCGCTTTCCTGAAACCTTCGTCATCGGGGATGCCGCTTATGTGGCAGACTCGAATGGCCAGCCGCTGCCGATGTTATCGACAGTTGCCATTCAACAGGGACAAACAACAGCGAAGAATATTTTGCGATGGATGGCAGGGAAACCTTTGCTGACCTTCGAATACAAGGACCCCGGCCTGCTCGCCACTGTGGGACGCAATGCCGCCGTGGCGCGCATCTTCGGCGTTTCCTTCAGCGGATTTATCGCCTGGGTGATCTGGGTCTTCCTGCACATCTACCGCATCATCGGTTTTCGCAACCGATTGCTTGTGATGTTCAACTGGGCATGGGATTATTTCTTCTACGACAACCAGGTGAGGTTGATCACGAAGGAGTGATCTTATAGCTGCCCGGTCTGGTACAGGACCAACATCCCGCAGATGCCCAGACTGTTGACCAGAAAATGCAGGAGCATGCCCGGGTAGACGGACTCAGTGCGCTGGTAGATGTAGGCGAACAAGGCTCCCAATAAGAAGGTGGGGACCAGCGCCGCCACCTGCATGTGGAACAGGCTGAAGATGATCGAACTGAACATCAGGGCGTTCTTCCAGCCGTATTGATCGCGCAGGCCTTTGAAGAGAAAACCGCGAAAGAACAACTCCTCCACAATGGGGGCGATGACCACTGTAGCCACTACCAGCGGAATGGGCGAAGCGCTCTCGCCTAAAATGTCGAAGACCACATCGGCTTGTGTGACCACACCCAGCGCCGTCATCACGATGTTGTTGACCGCAACCACGATATACACCAGCGCCAGCAAGCCAAGCCCGCGGAAGATTTCCCGACGCTCAAAGCCGCGTAGTCCGAGTTCGCGCCAGGCGATCTTGCGCCAGGAAAAGATCACTGCGATCGGCGCCAGCAGCAACAGTTCAAAACTGGAAACCGCCATCTGGCTGAACATGCCCTCCAGTTGCAGGAGGGAGACGCCGACAAAGAAAGCCAGCAGAAGCACGATCAACAGCGCCAGCCCCAGCCAGGCATCGGAAGCCTTCCATGGGGTGGGGGATTGCGGCGTAGGAAGGTTGTTATTCACTGGGGGAACTCTCCGTTTCTTCCAATTCACGGTATACGAACCATTGACCCTTGCGGTCGTCCACGCTCTTCATGGCGCGATCATAATAGATGTCGAAGACCTGGCCTGTGCCCACCCGTACGCGAAAGTAATACCGGCCCACGTTCAACGAACCGCGCATGGATGCCGTAGTGGCATGAGCGGGGCGCATGTTATTGGCCATCCTGCCGCGGCGTGAGAAGTCGGTCCACTCGGAGAGGGACGCAGTTACATCAAAAGTTTTCCCGTCCCAGGTGAAGCCATTGGGGCAGTGCGGGGCCTTCTCACGGACGGGCGGCTCAGCGAAGAGCACTTCGATGGTCTCATCATAAAAATGGATGGGGGTGAAGTCGGTCATGGCATCTCAAAGGGTGCGTGTTGCGCCGCCATCAACGTCGAGAATGGCGCCGTGGATGTATGCCGCCTGCGACGATGCAAGAAAGGCCACGGTGCTGGCAATTTCGGCAGGCTCGCCGAAGCGCGCAATGGCAAGGTTCTTTGCCAGTTGGGTGCGCGCCTCCTCTTCCGAAAGATGATGCTCAGCCATATAGGTTTTGATGCGCGTCTGCAATCGGTCAGTGGCAATGGAACCGGGGTTGATGGCATTGACACGCACCCCATCTTTCAGGCCGCGATCTGCGAGGACCTTGGTGAGGTTCATCAGCGCCGCATTGACCGAACCGCCGATGGCGAACTCGGCGCTGCCGGTACGCCCGCCAATGCCGATAATGTTGATGATACCGCCGCTGCTTTGCATGAGATGAGGCCAGGCCGCGCGTGCCAGCCGCATGGCCCCGAAGAACTTTAAGGCATAGCCATCGGCCCAGTCCTCGTCTGTCAGGGTAAGGAAGTCGCCGCGCCGGGTGGCTCCGGCGTTGTTGATCAGCAGGTCGAGCACGCCGAACTTTTCGAGCGTGGCTTGCAGAACGCGGGGAGCGGCATCGGGTTGGCGCAGGTCAATGGAGAGCGGCAGGCATTCGGTCGGGAGCGAAGCGCACAGGTC
>DAOQBX010000029.1:0-9335 GCA_035340155.1 Anaerolineales bacterium
CCGTGAAATGATGGGCAAGGTCGTTCTTGCCACAGTGGAAGGCGATATTCACGAGATCGGCAAGACCCTCGTCGGAACCATGTTGAGCGCCTCGGGTTTTGAAGTGACCGACCTCGGCGTAGACCAGCCCGCCGATAAGATCATCGGCAAGGCGCTCGAGATCAACGCCAGCATCATCGGCATGAGTGCATTGCTCACCACCACCATGGTGCGTCAACGCGAAGTGATCGAAGACCTGGATAAGGAAGGCCTGCGCCCGCGCATCAAGGTCATGGTCGGCGGCGCTCCGATCACCCGTGACTGGGCCACCAAGATCAAAGCCGACGGCTACTCTGAAGACGCGGTTGGCGCGGTAAAACTCGCCAAGGACCTGGTCGGCAAGGCGTAATCATTATCATTGCGAGAAGACGCAATCCATCTCGCAATGACATGGAACAACTTCGGAGAGACGAGAGAGGCATAGCCTGGGAGGGCCCATGTCTCAAAAAAATATCAAGACCATCAGCAACCCCAAATTGAAACTTGAGGTGCTGACAAAGGAAGAAGTACAAAAGATACACAACGCCACGCTGCATCTCATCGAACATGTCGGCGTGAGATTTCCATCGAAGCGGGCGCTGGAGATCTGGGAAGCCCACGGTGCGACCGTCGATCGCGAGAAAAAGATCGTGCGCGCCAAGCCCCAACTCATTGAAGATGCGCTGAAGAAATGTCCGCCCAAATACGTTTTGGGTGCGCGCGACCCGCAGCAGGATCTACCGCTCGATGGCAACCATGTCTGCCTCGGCACCGATGGGTGCGGCGTCGAAGTCATCGATATTGAAACAAAGCAGAAACGCACCTCTGTTTTGCAAGATGTGCGCGACATTGCCCGGGTGGCAGATGCGACCCCAGAAGTGGCCTTCCACTGGGTACCGCTCTCCGCGCAGGATGCACCTGTTGAAGCACGCGGATTGCACGAACTAAAAGCCGTTTGGGAGAACTCCACCAAACACGTACAGACCGAGTCCATCTACAACGTACATGAAGCAAAGGCCGCGGTGGAGATGGCTGAAATAGTTGCCGGAGGAAAGGACAAACTTCGAGAACGCCCGGTCCTTTCTTTGATGCAGTGCACCGCGCCTCCCCTCGGGCACGATGGCGGTTCTCTCGACGCAGCCTTGATCGCCGCTGAGGCCGGGATCCCCACCGGCTTCATGACCATGTCCGCGTGCCTTACTACAGGCCCCGCCACGCTCGCAGGGACATTAACCGTCGGTAACGCCGAAGTTATTGCCGCCACCGCCCTTTTACAACTGGCTTACCCCGGAGCACCTGTCTTTTACGCAGCAGCGCAAACCGCTTCCGACCCACGCCTCGGCGTGTACACCGGCGGCGGCCCGGAAGACTTTCTCTTCGGAGCGGCCACCAACGTTCTGGCGGATTACTACAACATCCCGCTCTCGATGGGTTCCTTCGCAACCGGTGCAAAAGAACCGAACTGGCAGGCCGGGCTTGAAGGAAGCCTCTCCACATTCATGGCCAGCGTGGTCATGTCTGATATGCTCCTTGGATGCGGGTTCCTGCACGGCAGCCGAATCTGGTCCTACGCAGAGATGATGATGGACTGCGAGATCTTCTCCATCATCCATAAGATGATGCAGGGTATCGTCGTGGATGATGAAACACTCGCCCTTGATGCCATTGCAGCCGTCGGCCCCGGCGGGCACTTCCTTGCTCAAAAACACACCCGCAACCATATGCGTGAACTGTTTCTGCCGCAATTCCTGGACCGTCGCCCCTACACGCAATGGGAAGAAAAGGGCGATGATGCACGCGACTGGGCGCTGGACAAAGCCAGGAAGATTTTGAAGGAACACCAGCCTGATCCGCTGGACGAGAATATACGTTCCGAGTTCGACAGGATCATCAAGTCAGTAGAAAAGCAATAGAGCAATACACAATGAGCAACAAGGCGCAAGGCATCTACTTCTTGTTACTTGTTGCTCATCTCAATCTCTTCGCCAAAGAGAACCCAAACCCACTTAGAGGTGTCTTATGAGACCCAAACTCACTCTCCTCAGCGATGACATCATCGCCCGAATTATGGAAGAAGCCTATGAGCTTCTGCGCTGTCCCGGCGTCAAGGTGCAGAACGAAGAAGCGCGGGACCTGCTCGCGTCTGCCGGGGCGATCATGTACCCGGATAATAACGTGGCCGGGATTCCCAGCTTCCTCGTCCACAAAGCCCTGGAGAGCGTACCGCGCGAATTTTACCTATACGACTACGACGGCAATCCTGTTGTCCATTACGGCGGTGACTCGGTCCACTTTGACCCGGGCTCTTCCGGCATCACCATGCTCAATCCGGACACCCTCGAACATGAGACCACCGAAACCGAACATTTACTGCGCCTGATCAAGGTCGCCGAGCAGATACCCCAATATGATGCTCAATCCACGGCAGTTATCTGCCATGATGTTCCCAAAGACATTCAGGATTCGTACCGTTTGTATCTCGCGCTTTTATATTCCAGAAAACCAATCGTCACGGGTGCGTTCACGAACAAAACCGTGCAGGAAATGATCGACATGCTGGCGCAGTTCGCAGGCAGCCCTGAAGCCTCGCGCGAAAAACCGCGCGCCATCTTTGATGTCTGCCCAGCCCCGCCCCTCATTTGGAGCAACTTCGGCGCGGGCAATCTGATCGCGTTGGCGCGCGCGGGAATTCCGGCGGAGATCGTTTCAGTTCCGCTCGCTGGCGCAGCGGCTCCCGTCACCATGCTTGGCACGGTCACTCAACACACAGCGGAAGTCCTGGCAGGGATCGTTATCCATCAACTTGCACATGCGGGCTCCCCCATCGTCTGGGGCGGTGCTGCGGCGATCTTCGATATGCGCAAAGGCGCCACACCGATGGGCGCGGTCGAAACCGCCATGCTCGACTGTTCCTACGCACAGGTTGCCAAGACCCTTGGCATGCCCACCCATACCTACCTTGGCGCAACTGACTCAAAACTCGTAGACGCACAAGCCGGGCTTGAGAGCGGCATCAGCGCCATGGTCGGCGCATTGAGCGGCATCAACATGATCTCCGGCTCCGGCATGCTGGATTTCCTCGCCTGCCACAGTGCGGAAAAACTTGTCATCGATGCGGAAGGTATCGCGATGGCGAAACGCATGGTCAAGGGCGTGCAGCAGCACACCGATACGCTCGCTACCGGCTTCTATGATGACAAGATCAACTTCAAAGGCGGCGATTTCCTCAAGCAAAAAATTACGATGAAACTCTTCCGCGAAGAGCAGCACCTACCCAGCGACATCATTGACCGCAACTCGACCCGCGTCTGGAAGGAAGCGGGCTCACTGGACGCCTTCGGCAGGGCCAAACTGCGCGTAAAGGAATTACTCGCTTCCTACACCCGACCTGAAATTGATCCTGATAAAGTGGAACGGCTCAACGCCTTTATGCTTGAACTCGCTAAAAAATCCGGGCTTGAAGAACTCCCCAGGTTGGAAGACTTGAAAGTCGCATAGATCTCCTTGTTATTGGTAGATGGTTATTGGTGATCGGAGATTTTGAACCTGTTCCAAATGATCTTTGAAATCTTTGAGTCCCTGAGGCTCAAATAACCCAATACTAATCTCCAATTATCCAGGAGGAACTCATGAAACCCAAACTCTCCCTGCTCGACGAGGACTTGATCGCCCGCATCCTCGAAGAAGCCTATCAACTCATGCTCAACCCCGGTGTCAAGGTTCAGAACGCCGAGGCAAGGCGCTTGCTCGCAGAAGCAGGCGCGCAAGTGGACGAAGAGTCACAAGTCGTCCGTATTCCACAGCAGATTGTCCGCAAAGCATTGGAGACCGTTCCCAGCGAGTTCCACCTCTACGACTACGAAGGCAATCCCAAGGTCCAGTATGGAGGCGATGCGGTTCAATTCGACCCTGGCTCATCAGGCATCTCCGTTCTTCTGCCGGATACTCTTGAACACAAGACCGCCGAATCTGAGGACCTGATCCGCGTCATCAAGGTTGCAGAGACGCTGCCACAATATGATGCGCAATCCACAGCGGTGGTCTGCCATGACGTCCCCAAGGAACTGCATGACCTGTATCGTCTGTATCTAGTCCTGCTCTATTCAAAAAAACCGATCGTCACTGGCGCGTTCACGAACAAGACCGTACATCAGATGCTGGACATGCTCGCCATCCTCGCGGGTGGACACGAAGCCTCTCGCTTGAAACCACGCGCCGTGTTCGACGTTTGCCCGTCTCCGCCATTGATCTGGTCGAATTTCGGCGCAGGGCAGTTGATCGCATTGGCACGTGCCGGCATCCCCGCAGAGATCGTCTCAATGCCGTTGGCAGGCGCGGCGGCACCGGTCACCTTGCTTGGCGCTGTGACACAGCATGCGGCGGAATGTTTGTCGGGCATCACCATTCACCAACTCGCCCATGCGGGTTCGCCCATCGTGTGGGGCGGTGCCCCCGCCATCTTCGACATGCGCAAAGGCGGCACACCGTTCGGAGCCATTGAAACTGCGATGATCGATTCGTCGTACGCACAGGTTGGCAAATCGCTTGGTCTGCCGACCCATGCCTACCTCGGCGCGACAGAGGCAAAGGTGCTCGATACACAGGCCGGGCTGGAAAGCGGCATGGGCGCACTGGTCGGAGCGTTAAGCGGCATCAACATGATCTCAGGTTCCGGCATGCTGGACTCGCTCTTGTGCCAAAGCCCGGAGAAACTCGTCACGGATGCAGAAGGCATTGCAATGGCCAAACGCATGGTCGAAGGCATGAAGGTCCAGACCGAGACGCTCGCCACAGGTTTTTATGAAGGTGTCAACTTCAAGGGCGGCGACTTCCTCAAACAAAAGATCACAATGAGACTTTTCCGCGAGGAACAGCACATGCCGGACAAGGTCATTGATCGCGACTCGATGCGCGGATGGCGGGAGGCTGGATCACTGGACACCTTCACCCGCGCCAAGGTTCGCGTGAACGAGATCCTAGATTCCTACCACCGACCTGAACTTGATCCCGCCCATGAAGCGGCTCTTCACGAATATGTTCTAAACCTTGCCCATCAAGCAGGCCTGGAAGGATTGCCAAGATTGGAAGAACTCGAATTCGTTTAGCGAGAAGAATTAACCAAATACGTGCAACGAGTTGCGAGTTACCCAAAACCTCGTAACTCGTTGCTTTTATCTCACCCTTCAAAACCCTATGCTTACCCTTCCCGAACTTCTCCGTCTCCCTAATGTAGATAATGGCCTGCCTTTTGCGATCTCACCCGATGAAAAGCAAGTGATTTTTTCATGGAATAAATCTGGCACGTGGCAGTTGTGGAAGATCGATGAAACAGGGATCAGGGAATTAGAGATCGGCCTTGCAGGAGCGAAGTTTTCTCCCTATTTCTCGCCCGATGGCAAAAAGATCGCCTTCGCGCTGGACGTGGATGGAAGCGAGTCCTATCACATTGCCATTCATGACCTCAACACGAATTCGACTACCGATCTTACGCCCCAAATCTTATACGCCAACCAGCCTAATATGTCCTGGTCCCCGGATGGCGGGTCACTGGCTGTGCTCTCCGATGCCAATGGACAGTTTGCGCTTTATGCGCTTCCGCTTGATGGCAGCCGTCAGCGAATGGTAAGGAACATTTTCCACCCATGCTGGGACGCAGCCTGGTCACCGGATGGAAAGTGGATCGCAGTCGAGTCAGAAGCGGCAGCCAGTGACCGGAGTATTCATATCGTACCGGTTGGGAAATCCTCCAAAGGAGCGAAGACCGTTCAACTAATGCAGGACGGCAAGCCATTGAATGTGCAACACCCTGCCTGGTCGCCGGATTCAAAGTCCCTGGCTTTCTCCTGCGAGAACGGTGAATGGTTCAACGTCGGTTTATATAACGTAGAAACACAAGAGATCACATGGGTAACAGACTCGGTCGGGGACGACACGCAGCCCGCATGGTCGCGGAGCGGAGATATGCTCGGCTGGATCCACAGCGAGGGCGCACGGACTTGTTTCCAGTTCCGGGAAAGAAGCGGGGCTATTCGCGAGGTCAAGGCCGGTGATGGAGTCCATGCCCATTCGAAGGTTACAAACAACGGAGAGGTCATCCTCATCTATGAAGATGCGAATCACCCGCCCGATCTTTGGAAGATCAACTTGGAAAGCGGCGAGACCGCTCAGCTGACAAATTCCTTGAAGACAGAGTTGGGTCTGCCAGAGCCGGAAGAGATCTCGTATGCAGGGATGGACGGCATGCAAGTGCCTGCGCTGCTCTACCGAGCGGCAAACGCGGTGAATGCAGTGCTATACATTCATGGCGGCCCGAACTGGCATTTGCAAAATGCATGGAATCCGACCTTGAGTTTTTGGGCAGCGCATGGCTGGACGGTGTTAGCGCCAAACTATCGCGGCTCGACCGGATACGGAAAAAAGTGGCAGAACGCCAGCCGTTACGACATGGGCGGTGTGGATAATGATGATTGTGTGGCAGGCGCAAAATATCTACTGGAAAATGGGCTGGCAAAAAAAGTAGCAGTAACGGGCCGCAGCCACGGCGGTTATTTGACGATGACCTGTTTAACTTCACACCCGGAACTATTCGCAGGTGGTTCGGCGGTCGTTCCGTTCTTAAATTGGATAAAATCACATAAGAACTCGCGTGAAGACTTGCAACACTGGAACATTGAGAACATGGGCGACCCGGAAGAGAACCATGAATTGTGGGTTCAGCGCTCCCCTTATTTCTTTCTGGATCGTGTAAACGCGCCGGTGCAGATGATCTGCGGCGAGAACGACCCGCGCTGTCCGGCTTCTGAGTCACTGGATGCAAAAAACAAACTGGTTGAGTTGGGGAAGGAAGTAGAATTGCACCTGTATGAAGGCGAAGGCCATTCTTTCTTGAGGATCGAGAACGTGATGGACGCAGAAGCAAAGCGCTTGGAGTTTTTAGAGAGAATATTGAAGTGATCGATCATCTTAATAAGGAGAGCACATGCAACCATTGAAGTTTTTATCCGACGAAGATGTACAAGCCATGCACGAGGCCACACTGCGCGTATTACACGAAGCAGGCGTGTTTTGGACGCACAAACCAAGCCTTGAAATCCTCCAAAGCGCTGGATGCGCCGTCCACGATAATCGCGTTTTCTTCCCGCCAGACCTGGTGATGGATTCGGTCGCAAAGGCGAACAAACATCCGGTCATTCGCGGGCGTAATGGACAGGTCAACATCCTTGGGGATGGGAATTTATATTTTCACAACCTCGGCGGCGCGCGCGATGTTTACGATGCACGTACAAATTCCCGCCGGACCGCCACCATGCAAGACTCAAAAGACGCCGTTCGTCTGCTCGACGCGCTGCCAAACTGCAATACAGTCACCCCATTCTTCACCCCGCCGGATGTCTCCAATGAAATGCTATCGCTTTACATGTATCGTCATGCATTGTCGAACACGGCAAAACCCGTTCAGGGGCCGGGCATTCAGTTCGGGCATGAGGTGCGGTTCGCCGTCGAGATGGCGGCAGTGGTTGGAACTCCGGCAAACGAACTAACCCTTTCGCTCTCACCTGTCAGCCCGTTGACCATGCACGATATCGCCGCCGAAGCCATCATGGAGATGGCCAAATACGGCGTGATCCATGCCAACCTGCCCTGCCCCACCGGAGGTGCGACCTCGCCCATGACGATCACCGGCAGCATCGTTCAACAGAGCGCAGAGTCGCTTGCGCCACTGGTTCTGGCACAACTTATCAACCCTGGTTGCGGTGTGATCTACTGCGGGCGTTTGGGGATGCTTGAGCCGCGCACCGGTTTGATCTGGGGTGGCGTTGAACTCGGTCTGTCTTCCGCTGCCACGGTCCAACTTGGGCATTATTACGGGTTCAGCGTCAACGTGTACGGATTCTCGACCAACGCCCATACGCTCGACGCTCAAAACGCCTTCGAGCGCGGACTTAACGCTTCCATCCCCGCTCTGGCCGGAGCCGATGAACTCTCGGGCATTGGCGAAATGGAGGCGGGAGTGATGGGCTCCTTTGCACAAATGGTGCTGGATAACGAACTGGTCGGCAGCGTGCAACGCTTACGCAAGGGTCTGTCTGCGGATGCTGAACACATCGCTGTAAATATCATTTTGGATGTAATGAACGGGACGCGCAACTTCCTCGGTCAGAAGCACACTATGAAGCACCTGCGCGGCGGTGAGATGGCGTTGACCAAACTGGCTGAGCGCAATTCCTGGGATACGTGGGATGAAAAACTTGGACGCAAGCAAATGGCCGATCATGCCATTGAAGAGGCTGAGCGCATCCTGCGCGAACATCAAGTTGTGCCTTTGAGCGCAGAGCAGGAGAAAGAACTTGATAAAATACTGGCGGCGGCAGAGCAGGAAACCGCAAAAAAGAAATAATTCGATTTTCATTAAAGATATTCAAAATTGAAGTAAACACATATCAGAGGAGACTTATGCTCAAGCAGGCAAACGCAATTTCAGAAGAATTGATCGAATGGCGGCGCGATTTCCATATGCACCCGGAGATATCTTTCGATGTTCATCGCACTGCAGGGATCGTGGCGGATGAACTGGAGAAGATGGGATACCGGGTAAAACGCGGGGTCGGCAAGACCGGCGTGGTGGCCGAGATCGGTGAAGGCGGCAGGGTGGTCGCCATTCGCGCGGATATGGATGCGCTGCCGATCATCGAACAGAACGAAACCGACTATGTCTCGCAGACCCCGGGCAAAATGCACGCCTGCGGTCACGACTCACATACCGCGATGGCCCTGGGCGCAGCACAACTCCTTGCCAGGGAAAAGTTCAACGGGCGTGTGCGCTTCCTCTTCCAGCCCTCCGAAGAGACCGCCGACGAGGAGGGCAAGAGCGGCGCGATGCGCATGTACGATGAAGGCGCGGTGACGGGTGTAGATTATGTCATCGCCCAGCACGTGGACCCGACCAGCCCGGTGGGGACCATCGCCATCAACGAAGGTCCTTCCAGTGGCGGTGTGGACTCCTGGTTCGCAGTTATCAAGGGCAAAGGCGGGCACGGGGCGTATCCGCATGCGACCATTGATCCGTATGTGCTGTTGGCCCATGTCATCATGGGGTTGAATGCCATCGTCTCCCGCCGCCTTGACCCGTTCGAAGCAGCCGTGGTCAGTATTGGCGCGGTCAGCGCGGGCGTGGCGGAAAATGTCATACCCGACCGGATCGAAATGAAAGGGACTCTGCGTTTCACTTCATTGGAGGCACAGCAGAAAATCCGCGCGGAAGTGACCCGTGTTTTCGAGATCGCCAAAACCTTGGGCGGCGATTATGAATTGAGTTT
>DAOQBX010000030.1:0-9321 GCA_035340155.1 Anaerolineales bacterium
ACCGCGAGACTTACACCGAGGATGGCGTTCGCGCCAAGTTTGGATTTATTCGGTGTGCCATCCATATCGAGCAATTCCATGTCAATGGCTTTCTGTTCGGCCGCGTCCCAGCCGAAGAGCGTATCTGCGATCTCGCCATTGATATTTGCCACAGCATTTGCCACGCCCTTGCCAAGGTAGCGCTTCTTGTCGCCGTCGCGCATTTCCAGCGCTTCGTGCTCGCCCGTGGATGCGCCTGAAGGAACCGCTGCGCGTCCCCACGAACCATCCATCAGAACGACTTCCACTTCTACAGTCGGATTGCCGCGCGAATCAAGGACTTCCAGCGCGGAAATGCTTTCGATCGTTGTGTCCATTTTGTACTCCTGGGGTTATTATCTAAAACCAGATCCTATATGATTAATCTAGACTGGTTTTGAATTGGAATGTCAGGTGGATTACTCCTAACCTGTTCCAAGTATAATCCCAAACCTTTGGCAGAGGAAATCTTGACCGAAATCACGTTTTTAGACCCGAGAGAACGATTACATTTCTCTTTTCGAACCACGCCTTTTCGAAAATTTGTCATCTTTTTGCTGGGTGCTTTTTTCAAAACCATCATGAAGTTGGAGGTTCACGGCCTGCAAAACCTGCCTAGTGACGGCGGGGCTGTACTTGCGGCAAATCACGTCACCAATTTCGATGTCATTCCCATGCAGTTGAGCATCCCTCGCCCGATCTTCTTCATGGGCAAGGCCAGCTTGTTTAAGATCCCTGTGTTTGAAGCGGCCATCCGTGACCTTGGTGCGTTCCCGGTCTATCGCGGTGAGAAGGATGAATGGGCGTTGCGCCATGCTGCGCGCGTGCTCGAAAATGGACAGGTACTGGGCATGTTCCCCGAAGGGACTCGCTCCAAGGGCAGGGGTCTTAGCGTCGCCAAGACCGGCTCCGCCCGCCTCGCCCTCGACGCCAACTGCCCCATCGTCCCCATGGCTGTGGTGGGTACCGACAACTTCTTCAAACACTTCCCACATCGTACAGCTGTGACCATCCAGATCCTCCCGCCAATTCTTCCCAAACCCGGTGAGACGCCCCTCGCTCTCATGGACCGGGTCATGTTTGCCCTCGCTAAAGAACTCCCGGCCGATATGCGCGGAGTCTATGCCGAAGTGCCTAAAGGATTTGAGTAGATAAGATTGGATTCCCGAATTAGAAAAGACCTCCATTAGAAGGAGGTCTTTTCTGTATTTATAGATCACTTACTACTTCTTTTTTACTCTTTCCTTCGCTGCCTTCAAAAGCCCCACGAACAATGGATGTGGTTTCATTGGGCGGGATAGGAATTCGGGGTGGAATTGGCTCGCCACCATGTAAGGATGATCCTTCAATTCCACGATCTCCACCAGGCGGCCATCGGGTGAAATGCCGGAGAAGACCATGCCGTGTTTTTCGAATTGCTCACGGTAGGCATTGTTGAACTCGAAGCGATGGCGATGACGTTCATCCACATGTGAGACGCCATAGGCATCGGCTGCCTTCGACCCGGGCTTGAGTTCGCACGGATACAGGCCCAGGCGCATCGTCCCGCCCATATCGGTGATGGAGCGCTGATCAAGCATCAGGTCGATGACCGGGTGCTCAGTGGCGCGGTCGAATTCGGACGAGTTCGCATCTTCGAGGTCCAGAGCGCCGCGCGCAAATTCGATGCACATGGTTTGCATGCCGAGGCACAATCCCAAATACGGGACCTTGTTCTCGCGGGCATAGCGAGCCGAAAGGATCTTGCCCTCCACACCGCGCGATCCGAAGCCGCCGGGGACAAGCACCGCATCGGCGCTCTTGACCACATCCCAGCCTTTGTCCTTCTCCAGGTCGGCGGAATGCACCCAGCTGATGGATACTTCCACTTCGTTGGCAAGCGCAGCATGTTTCAGCGCCTCGCGCACCGACATATATGCATCCTGCAATTCGACATATTTCCCGACCAGCGCCACGTTGACCGTGGGTTTTTCCTTCCTGACATCCTCCACCAGTTTTTTCCACGGGCGCATATCCGGTTTGCGGCTGGATTGAAGCCCGAGTTTATTGAGCATCAATTCGCCTACGCCAAGACCCTCCAGCAGTAACGGAACTTCATAGAGGACGCTGGCGGTCTTCATTGGGATGACTGCGTTCTTGTCCACATCACAAAACAGGGCGATCTTGTCGCACAGTCCTTGGTCAATATCCTGGTCAGCGCGTGCGATGATGATGTTCGGCGAAATGCCAATGGAGCGCAGCGCCGCCACGGAGTGCTGTGTGGGCTTGGTCTTGATCTCGCCCGTTGCGCCGATGGTGGGCAGCCAGGTTACATGCACGAACAGGCAATTCTCACGCCCAACTTCGTTTCGCAACTGACGCAGCGCTTCGAGGAAGGGTTGGGACTCGATATCGCCGACCGTGCCGCCAACCTCAAGGATGACGATCTCCGCGCCGGTCTCTTTTTCCACGAGTCCGATGCGGCGTTTGATCTCATTGGTGATGTGGGGAATGACCTGGATCGTCCCACCGAGATAGTCGCCCCGGCGTTCCTTTGAAATGATCTCAGCGTAAACCTGACCCGTGGTGAAATTACTGACCCGGCTCAGGCGGATGTCTATGAAGCGCTCATAGTGACCCAGGTCCAGATCTGTTTCCGCTCCATCATCCAGGACATACACTTCGCCATGCTGATAGGGCGACATCGTACCCGGGTCCACGTTGATATAGGGGTCCAGTTTTTGAACCGCCACCTTGAAACCACGCTCCTTCAAGAGCAGGCCGGTGGCCGCTGCCGTCACGCCTTTTCCAACTGAAGAGACCACGCCTCCCGTGAAAAATAAATACTTGGTTGCCATTCTTTAATCTCCTGATGTACCTCTCCAAACGGAGAGGATATGAAGGGTATAAACAAAGAGAATGGGGAGGGTGTTTAGCCCTCCCCATTCCGGGGTTAACTTATTTGGAGCGTACGAACTTGTCTTATTCTCATCCGACCAATTTGACCAGGTCTTCGGCGGCGCGCCTCATCTCAAGGAAGACCATGCCGAGTTTCGCATCTTGCCGAGCCATGGCGGTGAGCACGGCTTCTTCGCCGATGGCCGTCAGCACGATCGCACCCTTGTCGCCTTTGATGTATACCTGTTCCAGCACACCGCGACCCAACTCACCGGAGATGCGCTCGCCAAGGCTCAACATGGCCGCAGACATGGCCGACACGCGGTCTTCTTCGACGCCCTGTTGCAATGCAGAAGCCATGATCAAGCCATCCACCGAAACAATGGCGGACGCTTCGATATCGGGGGCGGCGGCTTGCATATTGCGCAGGCGCTCTACAAGTTGTTCAGCGCGGGACGGGGCCATGACAATCTCCTAAAAAGCGGGTTCGTTGTTGGTTGGAACGGCTAGAGTTTACCAGAAAATACCCCATTCGAGAATTGCACTCGCAAAATAATTTCAATTTGACCCGCCCTATCCTTCATAGTAAACTTAACGATTGCCATGCTGAAGGTTTTATTGATTCTTTTCCTGTTTTTTCAAGATCCGGCTGTGACGGTCACATTTCCGCAAACTGGAGACGTATTGCGTGGAACCATCGAGATTCAGGGCCGGATGGATGCGCCAAACTTCGCTTCCGCTGAACTGGCTTTTGCCTTCGCATCCGACTCCGGTGGGAACTGGTTCACCCTCCAGACCTTTTCCCAACCTGTTACGGATCCCATTCTCGCCACTTGGGATACGACCAGCATCACCGACGGTGACTATACCCTGCGCCTGCGTGTATCCCTGCAGGATGGGACTTTTCAAGATGCTCTTGTCACCGGTCTTAAGATCCGCAACGACGAGCCTCTCCCTACACCAACCTCTACTGCAACAGAGGTTGTATTCAATTTTCAGCCATTAAATCAAACCCCATTACCGGATTCTGTTGCTTTCACGCCGACTTCGGTGGTCACATTCCCAACATCCACATCCTTGCCAGCTAACCCCGCTTCTCTGACTGTAGATTCCATTGTCAAAACCTTCTGGCAAAGTGCCGTCATCATTTTGGCCTTGTTTGCCTTCCTCTCCCTCATCCTTCGTCTGCGAAAGAACTGACCTTCATGACTGAACCTTATCTCATCATCGGCCTCGGAAATCCGGGGCGCGAATATAAAGACACCCGTCACAATATTGGCTTTATCCTCATTGACCATCTCGCCGAAAAGATCGGTGCTCGCGGAATGAAAGTGCAATCGAAAGCCATCATCACCTCGGGGTTGTATGAAGAGCGCAAGCTCATTCTAGCCAAGCCGCAGACTTATATGAATCTCTCCGGCCAATCGGTACAAGGGTTGCTGCATTTTTACAAGATTCCCCTTGAGAACCTGATCATCGCCCATGACGATCTGGATATCCCGTTTGGCACGTTGCGCATTCGTCCCACCGGCGGGCCTGGCGGGCAACGGGGCATGGCAAACACCATCGAACAACTCGGTACCAAGGATTTTCCGCGCTTGCGTATGGGTATTGGACGTCCACCCGGGCGTATGGACCCGAAGGATTATGTCTTGCAGGATTTTTCGAAGGATGAACTTAAACTTATGCCCGATCTTCTCTCCCGCGCCTCAGATGCCGTGCTCGAATTTGTGATGCGCGGCTTGAATGCGGCGATGAATAAGTTCAATGGCGATATAAGGGAGTAGTAGATCAATGATAGGTGGGTTGTTACCACATCTTCGCGCCCTTGCGCCGTATCAACACTTGTTGGGCGAACTCAACGCGCGCAAGCCGGTCTCAGGGCTGGGCTTGCCGCGTTCTGCGCGTTTGCCCATCCTTGCCTCCCTTCACGCGGATATTAACCAGCCCATTCTGCTCATCACAGACCGCGCCGATCATGCGTTGGCAATGTTCGATGAACTGGGTTTCTGGGTTATCTCGGCGCGTTATCTTTTTGCGGAACCGAACCCGTTGTTCTATGAAGATGCCGCATGGGGTGTGACCACGCGCCGCGACCGCCTGCAAACGCTTACGGCGCTCTCTGCATATCATTTGCCATTTACAAAAAAGCCCGAAGTGCCGCCCATCATTGTCGCCTCTGTCCGCTCGTTGATGACTCGCACCCTGCCTAGGCGGGATTTTCTCAAAGCCTGCAAAAAACTTTCAGTAAACCAGACCAGCCAACCCGATGGCCTGATGCGTGAGTGGGCGCGCATCGGTTACCAGCGTGTCAACACAGTACTTGAGCCCGGGCAATTTTCCGGACGCGGCGGTATCCTCGATGTGTGGGCACCCACGGAACTGAATCCTGTGCGCCTCGATTTCTTTGGAGATGAGATCGAGACCATCCGTAGTTTTGACCCGGCCACTCAACGCACACTTGAAAAACTGGAGTCGATCCTTATCACCCCTGCCCGCGAGTTTCTGGCGGATACGATCGATTCGGAGGCGCAACTTTCAGAGTTTCATATTCCGCTGCTTCATCAACAGCCTGCATCGCTGCTGGATTATCTTCCGCAAAAAACGCTTGTACTGGTGGACGATCTCAGCCTGATCGATGTGATGGCAAACGAAGTGGAGGAACAGGCGCTTAAGTTTAGACAGGAGAGCATTAAGGAAGGCACGCTTTCGGCAGACTTCCCTGTGCCTTATGTGCCGTGGTCTGAATTGCACGACGCGTTGGGCGAGTTCGTTCACCTTGAACTGGGCCATTCCACTGAAACTGAAGACGGATTGAAACTGGCATCGCACTTCGGTCATGACGAGCGTTTCGGCGGGCGGCTTAAACCGTTCATCGATTATCTCGCTCCCATTGTGCAGAGTGGTGAGCAGGTCTTCATTGTTTCGCGCCAGGCTCAACGTCTGCGCGAATTGTGGTTCGAGCATTATCCTGAGTCTGAACCGGCGAATCTCGATTTCACTGAAGCCTCGCTTTCCGAAGGCTTCACGCTCAAAGACCAGTCGCTAATTTCTATTCATCTGATCTCTGATTCCGAAGTCTTCGGCTGGGAGCGCCCACAGCCGCGTACACGTCTGCGCCAGGCCGCGGATACTCCCGAGTCTTTGTATGCGGATCTGCAAGTGGGGGATTATGTGGTCCATGTGGATCATGGCATCGGGCGCTTCGCGGGTCTTATCCAGCGACAGCTGGAAGGCCACGAAAGGGAGTATCTCACCGTTGAATACGAGCGCGGTGACATTTTGTATGTTCCCGTCCATCAGGCGGATCGGCTTACGCGTTACGTTGGCGCGGATGGCGGCAAGCCATCCCTGGATAACCTCGGTGGGCAGGTCTGGGCTGAGACCAAGGCGAGAGTCAAGGAAGCGGTGCAAAAGGTCGCGGAGGATTTGCTCGACCTGTATGCCCGCCGTCAGGTGGTCGAGGGATTTTCATTTTCGAAAGATACGCAATGGCAAAAGGAACTGGAGGATAGTTTCCCTTATGTGGAGACCGAAGACCAGAAACGCGCCATAGCCGATATCAAACGTGATATGGAACGCGCCCGTCCAATGGATCGCCTGCTATGCGGTGATGTGGGCTATGGCAAGACCGAGGTGGCGTTACGCGCTGCTTTTAAGGCAGTGATGAGCGGCAGGCAGGTGGCGGTGCTGGTGCCGACCACCGTTCTGGCACAGCAACATTTTGAGACTTTTTCCCAACGCCTTGCCGCGTTTCCGGTCAAGGTGGAAATGCTCTCACGTTTCCGCACCCCGCGGGAGCAGACCGAGATCCTGCATCAACTCTCCATTGGCGAGGTGGATATCATTATCGGTACGCATCGCCTGATCTCGTCTGACGTTGTTTTCAAAGATCTGGGGCTGGTGGTCATTGATGAAGAGCAGCGCTTCGGTGTGACCCACAAAGAGCACCTCAAAAAACTCCGTACCGAAGTGGACGTGCTTACGCTTACGGCCACGCCGATTCCGCGTACACTTTACATGGCATTAACCGGTGTCCGGGATATATCCAACCTCAATACGCCACCGGAAGAACGCTTGCCCATCGTTACGCATGTTGGGCCGTACTCCCCGCGTCTTGTCCGCCAGGCCATTCTGCGCGAATTGGAGCGCGGCGGGCAGATCTTTTTTGTCCACAACCGCGTGCAAACCATTGACGCGATGCGGGCGCATATCGAAAAACTCGCACCCGAAGCGCGGATTGATATCGGTCATGGCCAGATGCACGAGACGCAACTTTCCGCCGTGATGCGCCGCTTCAGTATGGGTGAGATCGACATCCTGCTCTCCACTACCATCATCGAATCCGGTTTGGATATTCCCAACGCCAACACCCTCATCGTAGACCGCGCCGATACCTTCGGGCTTGCGCAACTCTATCAACTGCGTGGACGTGTCGGACGCGGTGCCATGCGTGCATATGCGTACTTCTTCCGCCATAACAAAATGTCGCCCACACAGGAAGGCCAGCAGCGATTGGAAGTGATTGCGGAGAATACCCAACTTGGCGCGGGCTATTCCATCGCCATGCGTGACCTTGAGATCCGCGGCGCTGGGGAACTGCTTGGTACCCGTCAACATGGTTTCATTCAATCCGTGGGCTTTCATCTTTATACAAGGATGCTGGCTGATTCGGTTAGAAGGTTAAGACGAATTGCCTCGGATGTCTTGAAAATAGATAGTGGAAAATTGGAGGGCTCTCTCTCCACCTTCAACCTGCCGCTTTCCATTCCGGTCAACGTGGATCTTCCCCTCGCGGTTGGCATCCCTGCATCTTATATTTCTGATCAGGATTTGCGTTTACGGCTGTATCGCCGCATCGCCGATCTGCGCGACGAGACCGAACTAGATGCGCTTGGCTCCGAGTTTCGTGACCGCTTCGGCCAATTGCCTGAGATGGTGCAAAACCTTTTCTACCAGATCCGCGTGAAGTTGCGTGCTGAAAAGATCGGCCTGTCCTCTGTTAGTTGGGAATCGGGGCAGGTGTTGCTCAAATATCCCGCACCCGCTGACGGCGCGGAGGCGATACGTCTGCCCGATCTGGCGAACGGCGTGAGAGGCGGCAAGGCTCAATACTGGATCACACTCTCTAAGGAAGAAGTCTGGACGGCGAAACTGCTGGATGTTCTTTCGCAATTGAACGGCGTTTCGAACTAGGCCGAAACCTGATTCCGGTTTTCTGAAAATTGTAGCCGCCCCGGGGTTTTGGTGTAAAATAGAACACACGTTCCCCTTATTCTTGAAAAGTAAACCATGGAATTCAAACTCAAAGCCCCCTTCCAACCGATGGGCGACCAGCCCGAAGCCATCCGCGGACTTGTGGACGGTGTGAACCGAGGTCTTAAGCACCAGGTGCTGCTTGGTGCCACCGGTACCGGCAAGACCTTTACCATTGCATCGGTCATTCAGCAATTGCAGAAACCGGCGCTCATCATGGCGCACAATAAGACCCTGGCCGCGCAGCTGTATGCCGAGTTCAAAGAGTTCTTTCCGGAGAATGCAGTCTCATACTTTGTCTCCTACTACGATTATTACCAGCCGGAAGCCTACGTTCCCCGGCACGACCTGTTCATTGAAAAAGAGACCCAGATCAACGAGGAGATCGAGCGTTTGCGCCTTGCCGCAACGACCGCGCTCATTTCGCGGCGTGACGTGATCATTGTCGCTTCGGTATCCTGCATCTACGGCTTGGGCTCACCGGAGGAATTTGGCAAGGGGACAGTCACTCTCAAGGTGGGGGAGATCTACCGTCGCAACGCTCTGCTTCGTCAGTTGATCGAAAGCCAGTACCAGCGCAATGATATGGAGTTGAAGCCGGGTACTTTTCGAGTGCGTGGTGATACGCTGGAGATCATCCCGGCCTATGAAGATAAAAAAGGATTCAAGATCACCTTCTTTGGTGATGAAGTGGAACGCATCATGCAGTTCAGCCCGTTGACGGGCGAGATCTTTGATGAGCCGCGGGAGGTTTCCATTTACCCCGCCAAACAATTCCTGACCGATGCGGACCGCCTGAAAGAGTCCATTGTCAATATCGAAAAGGAATTGGAAGAACGGCTGGCCATATATAAAAGCGAAGGAAAATTTCTCGAAGCGCAGCGTATCGAACAGCGTACCCGTTATGACCTGGAGATGCTGAAAGAAGTTGGCTATTGTTCTGGCATCGAGAACTATTCACGCCACCTGGATGGGCGCCCTCCCGGTTCGCACCCATGGACGATGATCGACTTTTTACCAAGCGATTATTTGTTGATCCTGGATGAGAGCCACATGACCGTGCCGCAGATCCGTGGCATGTATAACGGTGACCGTGCTCGCAAGGAGACGCTGGTCGAATATGGTTTCCGTTTGCCATCCGCGCTGGATAACCGCCCGCTTAAGTTTGAC
>DAOQBX010000031.1:0-9291 GCA_035340155.1 Anaerolineales bacterium
CGGTCACGCAGGCGGCGGATGAGCGCATCCAACGCCTGGTCTGAGACGCCGACCATCTGTTCCTCGCCCCATACCACCGAGACGAGTTCGCTTCTTCCCACCACCTGACCTTGTCGCTCGTACAGAAGCCACAGCAGTTTGAACTGTTGCGCCGAAAGCGGTGGGACAAGTTGCTGCTGGTTGACCCAGACCTGACGCGATTTCTGGTCCATCAGCAAACGTCCGGAGCGGCTACCGCCCTCTGCCAGCGGCATGGTCGCATCCGAGGTCAGGAACAAAAATTGCTGGGCCAGCGCGATCCCCAACAGGTCGCCGTCTTGCAGCATGACCGGACCGCTCAAGTCGGTGCCGTTGTGGTTGGTACCGTTCTTGCTGCCAAGGTCCTCGAGTGTGACGCCTTCGGGGCTGGGGGTAATGCGCGCATGGAAGCGCGAGACCTGCCGGTCCTGCAGTTGAACGTCGCAGCTGGCATCGCGTCCGATCATTAACGTATGACTTAGAGGCCAACGCTGTCCTTTTAACGGACCGTCCTGTGCAACCAAGATGGGATAATCGCCGTCGTGTTCCATTCTCTCCTCTATCACCGCCTTTTGTAATCCAGCTTCAATAAATGTCTCCTGCGCAAACGTACTCCACAGGACCAAAGGCGTTTATAATATAGCAGAAAAGTGGATTTCTGTGCAATGGTTCCATTGGAATTCGCCGATTCCGGGAACCCAGTGATATACGCCGAAACGATCACTCCGATCGAGATCCGCTTTGAAGGAATCAAGGAGAAGATTTGCCCCAATCATTGAAGAACGGGGAGGTCCTGCGTGACCGCTACACTGTCCGTGAACAAATCGGGCAGGGGGGCACCGGCAATATTTACCTGGCAGAAGACAAACGTCTGCAAGGGCGGCTTTGCGCTCTCAAGGAAGTGGAGCACAACCAGGCCCTCTCCTCCGATATGTTCTCACAGGCTCGCGAACAATTTTTTCGCGAAGCTTCTGTGCTTGCGCGCCTCGATCACCCCAACCTGCCCAAGGTTTCAGATTACTTCGCAGAAGGCCCGCGCGATTACCTTGTCATGGATTTTGTGCCCGGCAAGGACCTGCGTGAGCGCATGCAGGAAGCACGCCGGAATAAAACCTTCCTGCCAGAGAACGAAGTACTACGCTGGGCCGTGCAGATCGCAGACGCTTTGAACTACCTGCACAACCAGGAACCACCCATCATCCATCGCGACATCAAGCCGAGCAATATCAAACTCACCCCGAGCGGGCTCGTCAAATTAGTGGACTTCGGCCTGGTCAAGATCATGGTGCCAGACGAGGTCACCATCACGGTCATTCACGGCCAGGGCACGGCGCTTTACACGCCGCTGGAACAATACGGCGGTGACGATACTCACACCGACGCCAAAGCAGATATTTTCTCCTTCGGGGCGACCCTTTACCACCTTTTGACGAACGAACCTCCCGCCGAAGTACGGAAGCGCTTCTTGAACTCCCGCAGCCTGACCCCACCGCGTGAAATTAATCCACACCTCAGCCCTCACGTGGAACGAGCCGTCTTATGGGCCATGTCTCTGCATCCGGATGACCGTCCTTCCAATGTCCTGGCCCTGCGCGATGCCCTGGTCGGCAAGCAGGAGATTCCCACCCACCCGATCATTGACCGGCGCGATTTTGACATTCCGCAGATCCGCATCATCACACCGGAACAGATCGCCGCCTATATTACAGCAGGTCTCTTCCTGATCGGTCTCATCACAACACTGGTGAGATCGTAAAGTGATGAAAAACGTCCGCTCTCACAGCGGACGTTTTATTTTATTTCGATTCCAATTTCGCTTTTTCCAGCATCCGACAAAACGAGCACAAGCCCGGCGCGGATGTGGCCTGGCCGCACTGCGTGCAGGCATGTAGATGTTTTAGACCCGCATCTTTCTCCACGAACAATTCCCCGCTGCGTTTGGCTTCGAGAAATTTGAGGTAAAACGTCAGTTTGGTTCCCGGACGCACGTTCTCCAGCTGATTGAGAGACTCTTTATAGAAGATCTGCTGCGACCCTTCTGCAAACGGACATTCTTCATAGATATATTCAATGCCACGTGCCAAAGCGTAGGCAGTCATCTCGCGCTCGTAGAAACGGCATAACGGCTTGACCTTGCGCGCCAACCCATCCGAGGCATCAAGGACGGGGCCTTGTCGAAGAAGATATTCCGGGTACCATTGCAGGGTGTTGCCGAACAAGACCGCCGCTTCATCGTCGAGATTATGGCCGGTGGCAAGGACATCATATCCGAGGTCTCGGGCGATGCGATTCATTTCATGGCGTTTGGCCAGCCCACACACAGCACACGGACGACCGTGTCCGCGATGGCTGATATCGGCCAGGACCGGGATGGAATGTCCATATTCCTTTTCAATATCCACAACATGAAGTTTGAGGTTGCGTTCCTGCGCGAACTTTTCCGTCAGACGCTGCGACTCGTGCGAGTAGTTGATGCCTCCATCAATGCCAAGGCCAAGATACAAGCCATCGGCCTGATAACCGAGACGCACAAGAATATCCCACAGAGAGAGCGAGTCTTTGCCGCCGGAGACCGCCACCAAAACTTTTTCATCGGGGCCAAACATCCAATATTTCTTGATAAAACGCGCCGTCTGTTCCGGCACCCATTCGATGAAATGTTCCTTGCATAACGCCATGTTGTGATGGCGCATATTGAGCAGGGCTTTTTCGCCGCACTTTTTACACTTCATATCAACCGCCTGAAATGACCGCGATCAGTTTGATCACGTCGCCGTCCTTCAAGATCTCGTCCTCGGTAAGGATCTCCCCTTCACGGGTGGCGATCACGGATTCGGGAATGATGTTGCATTTCTTCAGGGCGTCCAGCAGCGCCATCCCTGCCTTGACCTCGAATTCTTTGTTGCGTAAAACCAATTTAACCGGCATGTTTCTCCTGAGTGGGTTTTCATTCTACCATGCCAAAAAGTCACCTTGACATTCATCCGCGCATGCCGTAGCATAGATTCATGCGCATCGGAATGATGGTTGACAGTTACAAACCGTACATCAGTGGCATCACCAACTACGTTGAGGTCAACAAGCAATACCTCGAGCGGGCGGGCCATGAAGTTTTCGTCTTCACCTTCGGCGACCTAGATTACAAGGATAACGAACCAAACATCATACGCAGCCCCGGCGTACCCCTGGCCGATACCGGATTTTATCTATCCATGCGCTATTCGCGCAATGCAAAAAAACTCCTGCAAACCATGGACGTGGTGCATGTCCACCATCCCTTCCTGAGCGGCAGGCTTGCGCTGCGCTATTGCCGCCCGGCGCAGATCCCCGTTGTGTACACCAACCATACCCGCTACGACCTGTACGCACAGGCCTACCTTCCGATCATGCCGGAGGAGGTCAGCAACGGGATGCTGCAATCATACATGCCGCCATTCTGTAAAGCCGTAGATAAGGTGGTCACTCCCTCCCCGGGTATGGAAAAAGTTCTGCGTGAGTTGAAGGTGGATGAAACGATCGAGATCATCCCCAATGGCGTGGACCTTGGCGGCTTCCAATCGGCCACGCCTCTTCCCCGCTCTCAATTCGGTTACAAGGATGACGATATCCTGCTCATCTACGCGGGTCGTATCGCCCTCGAAAAGAGT
Organism: Anaerolineales bacterium; assembly: GCA_035340155.1. Lineage (GTDB taxonomy): Bacteria > Chloroflexota > Anaerolineae > Anaerolineales > Villigracilaceae > Villigracilis. Next base: position 3,666 of record DAOQBX010000031.1, read on the forward strand.
CTCCCCTTCCTGCTGGATTCTTTTAAAGGAGTTTCGCAAGCCATTCCAAATGTCCATTTGCTCTTGGTCGGTGGAGGGGTCCAGCAATACGAAGAAGAAATCCGTTCACTCATTGCCGACTTGAAACTTACTGAACGCGCACGTATGATCGGGCGCATTCCCTACGATCAACTTCCACAATACCTGGCCATGTGCGATATATTCGCCACCGCTTCCATCACCGAGGTTCACCCGCTTTCCGTCATCGAAGCGATGGGCACCGGACTACCAGTAATGGGCATTCATTCTGTCGGCGTTGGGGATACGATCGAAGACGGCGTGACCGGATTCCTCGCGACGAACGACCTACCGTCTTTCACTGCCAAACTTACCCGCCTCTGTCTGGACCCGAATCTGCGCAAGCAAATGAGCCTCGACGCCCGTGAAGCCTCTGCTGTTTATGCCATCGAGCGCACCACAGCCATGATGCTGGACCTGTACGAAAGGACCGTCCGGGAGGCCAAGCCGCGTAACGCACGCTGGAACGCCCGCCTGCGCGGAATTCTGGAGCAATTCCTTTCATGACCAGTCACAACCAGCGAGTTGGCGCCTGGGGCGAGGAAAAGGCTGCTCAATGGCTGGCAGGCCGGGGTCATGTGGTGACCGCACGCAATGTCCGCACGCCATATGGGGAGATCGACATCGTCACAAAGTTTGGGGATGTAACGGTTTTCGTCGAAGTCAAGACTCTCACCTCCAGCAAGGATTTTTTTCCCGAGCATCAGATCACGACCCGCAAACGCGAGCACATGCTCAACGCTGCCCAACACTACGCCATGGAGCACAACATCGACCACTGGCAGATCGATGTAATCGCCGTGGAAGGGAGATCCGGCTTGCAGCCGGTCATCACCCACTTTGAAAACGCATTGTAGGGGTGAAATCTCCAGCAAGGTCTTGGTATATAATTAAGGGGCAGGACCTCCAATCGAAATATTCAACAATCCAGCAAGGCTGACAATATGGAGACACTATGGCAAACGTGATCGGACCCGATGTTAGTTTTTATCAGGATGACCCCCAAACCCCAACCGGCATCGACTTTATCAAAATGCGCTCAAGCGCAGGCTACGTCATCATTCGCGCCGGACAGAACTTGTGGGGCGACCGCGACTTCAAGGTCAACTGGCGCGAATCAAAACTCGCCGGGCTGCCGCGCGGCTCCTACTGGTTTTACGACAGCCGCGTAGACCCGAAAAAACAGGCAGATAAATGGGTTTCGATGTTTGACGGTGACTACGGCGAATTGCCTCTCTTTGGCGACTTCGAAGATGCGTACCACGGCCCGTTCCATGGCTGGAAGCATTGGTACAACTTTATTGAGGCTGTCAAGGCGCTCGTACCCACCAAAGAGATCGGGGTTTACACCGGCTACTATTACTGGACCGAGAACACGGTCGGCGCGGGCATTCCCAACGCATCCCTGAACTACTTCAAACAATACCCCCTGTGGACAGCCAACTACGGCGTCTCCAATCCTTTGGTCGCCAAGCCATGGAGCACCTGGACTTTCTGGCAATACACCGATAATGGCGATGGAACCTTGTATGGCGTTGAAAGCCTAAACATCGACTTGAACTATTTCAACGGCGACATTTCCGCCTTCCGTCAGCGTTTCGGGCTCAAGGATTCCCCCGACCCGATTCCGCCCGTACCCAGCAAATTCCTGCGGGTCACTGTCCCTTCTTTAAAAGTACGCGAAGGACCGGGGTTGACCTATAACCAACTTGGCAGCGTTCTGCTCAACGAAGTTGTCGAAGAGATCGACGCCAATGCAGACAAGACCTGGCTCAAGGTCAAGAAGAAAGATGGCAGCCTGATTGGTTGGTGCTTCGCAGCCTACCTGCAAAGGCTAAGCATCACCCCGGACCCGACACCGGATCCAAGTCCCACACCTGATCCTACGCCGGACCCAACCCCGACTCCCGACCCGACCCCTGTCCCTGATGAAGAGGATAAGAACTGGTATCGCGTCACCACATCTTCGCTGAAGGTTCGCGAAGGACCCGGCCTTGATTTTGACTCCATTGGTCTGGTCTATTTCGGAGAGATCGTAGAAAAAGTGGACGCCACCGCTAACGGCGCGTGGATCAAAGTCCGCAAGCAGGATAACAGCTTGATCGGCTGGTGCTCAGCTGATTACTTGATCAGCGTCCACTCGCCTACACCCGAAGAACCGCCCTCTTCCACGCCCGTGCCTGAATTCAGCGATAAGAACTGGTACAAGGTCAACACGGCGACTTTGAACGTACGCAAGGCGCCCAATACTTCCAGCAAGATCATTGGCAAGGTCTTTAAGAATGATACGATTCCAGCCTTGGACGAATCCACACCTGGTTGGATAAAGACCCAAAAACTCGACGGTCAGGTCGGTTGGTGCGCCAAGGACTATCTAGTACAGATCAGCACAGCCAGTCGCCCTGCATCCATCACACAGAACATCTTCACCGGCGTCACCTACCTTCGCAAGGAACTGGTTACACCCCGTCTATTAGTGGTGCATGTGCTGGCTGTAGATTTGTTAACTGCGAAACTGGAATTTCTCGTCACCCCTTCGCCAAACAATACGGATATCATTTGTACTCGCACCACTTCCCAATTCCTTGAAGAGTTCCAACTCGGCGCAGCGATCAACGGCGGATATTTCAGTTATCTCGACCCTTCCTATGAGCCCGCCAAACTCTGCCCAAATGGCGGCGAACCTGTACGGGTCAGCGATTACGCCGCATCCCGTGGAAGAATCTATTCCTACAAAAAGACCGCACAGCCCGTGGTTCACATCAATCAAAAAAATCTGGTTTCGTTCAATAAGGAAGCAGGCAAAGTCTTCAACGCTGTCTCCGGCGATCGCATGGTAGTGGCTGACGGCAAGGTCATAAAGAATCTCGCCGCACAGGTTCCCAATCCGCGCACGGCGATCGGGCTCAGCCGCAATGGACGCTGGCTTACCATGATGGTGGTCGATGGCCGTCAGACCGGTTACAGTGAAGGTGTTACCTTCCCTGAATTGGGAGAATTGCTTATTTCTTACGGCGTTCATACCGGGGCCAACATGGACGGCGGTGGGTCGTCCGCGATGGTCATCCGTGGTATAGATGGCAAACCCCGCCTCCTGAACTCGCCCATCGACCTCGGTCAGCCAGGCAGGGAACGGCAGGTTGCCAATCATTTAGGGTTGTTGGTAAAACCGTAGATCAAAAAATCTCCCCATATTTCATATGGGGAGATTTTTTCACTTACCACCAGAGTTGAAATACGTTCCAATATGTCAACTCGACAACCATCACCCACGCACAGATCGTCAATAATGTGTAATGCAGCCTGCCCCAAACGGTCCACATCCGCTTGAGCCATGCAAATATCATCACCACGATCATCAAGGTTGCCGAGGCAAGCATCCCATAGGGAAGCAGCTGTACCTGCGCCATTGAGTTCTCTGCATCAAGAAAGAACATGGGAACACCGGAAACCAGGCTGCTATCGGATAAGACGGATATGAATGCCGCTAAAAAGACCAATAGCAACAGCACGAAAATATTTCCTGCCGAGCGGGCAAGGTGATAAAAAAAAGGTCTAGGCGCACGGTGAGATAATCCGCTGAAAAAAGAAATCGTCCAACCGATAAGGGTTCCGATCAACAACAACAGACTAAAACCGAGCGCCCCAAGATGAAAAGCTTGTTTTTGTAATCCAGGTGATTTGATCAGCGTCACCGGCCCGGAATTGTAGAGGTATATCTGTCCGTTCTCATCTACATAAAGCGTGAATTTCTTTGAAGGATTCTCCACATTTTGTAACACGCCGGGTGCAATTTCAACATATCGCCGCACAACATCCGAAGAGATCAGAACATATCCTTCCTCATCCACTCGAACCTGATATACATTGGCCAGGTTGTTTACCTTCTCAAAGCCAGATTGATTGCTACGCGAAGCAATATACTCACCCGTATATTGGGCAGCACGCTCTCCCATATCGATTGTTGGAACAGGAGCGTTATTACTTGGGTCGGGAAAATAATGATCCATAAAAGCCCTAAAGATCAGGTCGCGTACCTCGCCACCGCCGGGTGAATTGGTGGAAAAGAAAATCCCTGTATTTTGTTCAGGCAACAGATATAGACCGGAGTGAAAAAACGTTGTATCGCCGCCATGCGAGACCACCTTCTGGCCATTCACTTCTGCGCGGAAAAACCCATAGCCCATACCATTTTCAGTGGAAGGTTCCAATGTAGAAAGCGAACTCTGCATTTTCAACGCTGTTGTTTCTGAAAGAATTTGATTGTCATTGTAAGAACCGCTCTGAAGAATGGCGATCATGAACTTTGCCATATCTTCAGCCGTGGCACTAACAGACCCCGCCGGGTAGGCCCGAACCCATTCGAACTCACCCACTTTATATTCGGCATCTGAATACATATAGCCCGCTGCAACCTCTGCATCCAAATTGGCAGGGACCGGCTGGCGAAATGTGCTGCGCTGCATGCTCAATGGTTCAAAAATATTCTTCTCTACATACTCATCAAAAGGCATGCCAGAGACTCGCTCCACAATATACCCGGCCAGCGCAGCGCCGTAATTGGAATAGGCGGGAACTTTTCCAGGCGGGAAGATTCGAGCAGGGATGTGGGTCTTCAAGTAACCGCTCAGAGTTCCCATCTGCTCTGTCTGATAGGCGAACAGGCCAACATTTATTTCTTCAAAACCGGGGGTATGTGTCAGAAGGTGTTTCAAGGTGATCGGTTCCGGATATGTTTCAGGGATCTGAAAATCCAGGTATTGATTGATATCTGCATCAAGGTCAAGTTTACCCCGCTCAACAAGTTGCATCACAGACGTCCATACGAACAATTTGGAAATAGAGCCAACCCGGAAAAGGGTTCGCGTCGGACTCACTGGAATCTGGTCGGCCACATTGGAATATCCATACCCTTTGGCAAAGACCACCTGCCCATCCCTGACCACACTCACCACTGCGCCAGGGATATGCGCCGCAGCCATCTGGGAAGTGAAGACCCCATCAAGGAAGGCTTCCATTTCTTCTGGCGTGGAGATACCCAGAGTTGGTGCCGCTGCCTGGACTGGCCTTACACTGGATAGAATAAAGGACGAGCCTACGAGCACAACAAAGACAAAGTTCAAGAGCCGTTTTTTCATTTTTATATCCTTTCTACGTTCTGTTTATGGGCGCATTTATAGAAACCTCTGGCCAGAAGCCAAAAGTTTTTAGTAGACCGCTCGCCATTCATGCACGAGCGGTCTATTTGAATTGAAAAACTGCGAGGGAGTAAACTTTCAAATGGGGCCGATCCGCCCCAGATAAATCAATGAAGCGCTGCTTAGTTCATCCTATCTGCCAAAACTGATTTGACCTCGTCAGTCGCATTGAATATCCCATAGATCTTTACCGACTCGATCACCTGCTCTGCCAGGTTGGCGGGAACATCAGAATGGATATGCAACATGCCCATAACCCTGATCTTGAGTTTTTCGCCTTTTGCCAAATGCGCCTCAAGGGTATCCTTGGTACAGACAAACACACCGACCACAAAAGCATCGCGGGTTATGGACTGTTGGAACTCAAGGTT
>DAOQBX010000032.1:0-9206 GCA_035340155.1 Anaerolineales bacterium
ACCAGCTTCTTTCGCTCAGCGGCCTGACCGCATCTGAAGCTTATAACCTCTCCGCGGGCACCAAACTGACCATTCCGCAGACTGGTTCATTCCCTGGCAGCCGCGCACTTCAGGCGCATCCGGCCAGCTACACCGTTTCTTCCAGCGACGAGACCGTTTACAGCATCGCCTGCAAATACGGCGATGTGACCCCGGAAAGCATCATCTCGGGGAACGGTTTGACCGGTACCAATCCCACTCTTACTACGGGAACCGTGTTAAAAATTCCGTAACATCCATACACAAAAAGCCCGGGTTAAAAAACCTGGGCTTTTTTCTATTAAGCCACAGACTCATTGTCAAAGGAAGGACCCCATGCCGTTTGAACTATTGCATTCTGAAACCCTGATGAAAGGCCGCGCCTTCGCCATCCGCCGCGATACGATGAAAACTCCCGACGGCCGCGAAACCAAATTCGATATTGTGGAGCATGGCGGATCGGTCGTTATCATTCCGGTTGATGCGGAGGGCAACCTGCTCCTGGTCCGGCAGTATCGTCACGCCGCAGGCATGGACCTGCTTGAACTCCCAGCCGGAACCCGCAACGGAGATGAACCCTACGAAGAGTGCGCCGCGCGAGAGATCCGCGAAGAGACCGGCATGGAGGCAGGCATATTGAAACATGTAGGTTCGTTCTACCTCGCGCCGGGTTATTCGACCGAATACATGGGTGTCTTTCTGGCCATGGACTTGAAACCAAATCCGCTTGAAATGGACGAGGATGAATTCCTATCGCTGGAAAAGATCCCGGTTCAGGAAGCCCTCGCCATGGCAGAGCGCGGTGAAATGCCCGATGCCAAAACTCTGGCTGCGCTACTGATGGCAAGGCCCTATCTGGTGAAGTAAATGAAACCGATGATGATCCTTATCGCCGGGCCTTATCGTTCCGGCACCCATGATGATCCTGAAAAGATCGCAGCCAATGTTCATTTTATGGAATCCTTTGCGCTGCCCATCTTCCGCAAGGGACATATTCCTGTGTTAGGCGAATGGTTCGCATTGCCGCTGCTGGCATGGGCGGGCTCCAAACAGATCGGCGACGATGCCTTCAATGAGATCTTCCATCCCATCGCCGTTAAACTGCTCGACAAATGCGATGCGGTTCTACGGGTGGGCGGCCCTTCCTCCGGCGCAGACTTAATGGTCAGCACGGCACAGAACAATGGCGCAAAAATCTTTTACGCACTGGATGAGATTCCGAATATTTAGGGCCGGTCTATAACTCATCGTGCATGGCCAATAACCCCGCAAAAACCTCCAAAATGCCTCGAAAACATCGAGGCATTTTTATTTCCACCAATCCTGTCCAATATATGACAACAGGCATAAGGATTTAAGTCATATATAACTAACGTAATTCATCCCGCAGGAATACACTTGACGATTGAGTATATTCTGAGGCACACGCCTTTTATAGGAGCCAATAATGGACAAGAAAATTATCATGATCGACGGGAATGAAGCGACTGCAAGCGTTGCCCACCGTTCCAACGAAGTAATTGCCATTTATCCGATCACCCCTTCCTCGGCAATGGGCGAATTTTCAGACGAATGGTCTGCAAAAGGGAAAAAGAATATTTGGGGCACCACACCTCTCGTGGTGGAAATGCAATCTGAAGGCGGCGCGGCTGGAACCGTCCATGGCGCGCTTCAAACCGGCGCCTTAACCACCACCTTTACCGCTTCGCAGGGGCTGCTGCTGATGATCCCCAACATGTACAAGATCGCGGGCGAACTCACCAGCACCGTGTTCCACGTCGCCGCGCGCGCCATCGCCGCACATGCCCTCTCGATCTACGGCGACCATCAGGATGTGATGGCTGTCCGTCAGACCGGCTGGGCCATGCTCTCCTCCGGCTCCGTACAGGAGGCGCAGGATTTCGCCGCCATCGCACAGGCTGCCACACTCAAAGCACGCGTGCCCTTCCTGCATTTCTTTGATGGGTTCCGCACTTCGCACGAAGTGAACAAGATCATCCAATTATCGGATGAAGAACTGCGCCTCATGCTCGACGATGACCTGATTCGCGCCCATCGAGCTCGCGGCCTCACCCCTGAAAATCCCGTTCTGCGTGGCACCGCCCAAAACCCGGATGTCTACTTCCAGATGCGCGAAGCCTCGAACCCCTACTACATTGCCACCCCTGGCATTGCCCAGGAAATGATGGACAAGTTCGCAAGGATCACCGGGCGTCACTACAACCTTTTCGATTACTACGGCGACTCCGACCCCGACCGCGTCATCATCATCATGGGCTCCGGCGGCGAAGTGGTTGAAGACACGGCTGCCTACCTGAACAGCCATGGTGAGAAGGTTGGCATATTGCGTGTGCGCCTGTATCGTCCATTCTCGGTGGAGCATTTCATCAAAGCGCTGCCCAAGAGCGTAAAATCTGTGGCCGTACTGGATCGCACCAAGGAACCCGGCGCTACCGGCGAGCCGCTCTACATGGACATTGTTAATGCGTTGGTCGAAGGCCGAAGGTCAAACATCAGCGTCATCGGTGGGCGCTACGGGCTTTCCTCCAAGGAATTCACCCCGGCAATGGCAAAGGCCGTCTTCGATGAGATGAAGAAAGCCGAACCCAAGAACCATTTCACCGTGGGTATCAACGACGACGTGACCCACACCAGCCTTGAAATGGACTCGTCCTTCTCGCTCCACTCCGAAGGCATGGTCAGTTGCGTGTTCTTCGGCCTCGGCTCCGACGGAACTGTGGGCGCAAACAAGAACTCCATCAAGATCATCGGCGAAGAGACCGATAACTTCGCACAGGGTTATTTCTATTACGACTCGAAGAAGTCCGGCACCATCACCATGTCACACCTTCGTTTCGGACCCAAGACCATCCGCGCCCCGTATCTGATCGAGGCCAGGCAGGCGGATTTCGTGGCCTGCCACCAGTACTCCTTCCTCGAGCGCGTGGATATGCTCAAGTATGCCCGGGAAGGCGGCATCTTCCTGCTTAACAGTCTCTACGGTCCCGAAGAGGTCTGGGAGCAACTCCCGCAGGAAGTACAGAAGGATATCATCGCAAAGAAACTCAAGTTCTACGTCATCAACGGCTACGATGTCGCCGAGCGCACCGGTATGGGTGGACGTATGAACACCATCATGCAGACCGCATTCTTCGCCATCAGCGGTATCCTGCCGCGTGAGGCCGCCATTGCCGAGATCAAACATGCCATTGAGAAAACCTATGGCAAACGCGGTGAAGCCGTGGTGCAGAAAAACTTCGAGGCGGTGGATGCGACCGTGGCGAATTTGTACGAGGTCAAGGTTCCGGCGGAGGTCACCTCAAAGACCACACGCAGGCTCCCGGTCCCGAATGAAGCGCCGGACTTTGTCAAAAATGTGCTCGGCCAGATCATCGACTCCGATGGCGATAATATCCCCGTCTCGGCTTTCCCGGTAGACGGCACCTTCCCCACCGGGACAACACAATGGGAGAAGCGCAATCTGTCGCTGGAGATCCCCGTTTGGAACGCGGATATTTGTATCCAGTGCGGCAAGTGCGTAATGGTTTGTCCGCATGCGGTCATCCGCCACAAAGTGTATGACGAGAAATTGGTTGCCGGTGCGCCTGAGACGTTCAAACACGTCAAGTCGAAGTTCAAGGAATTTTCCGAGGGGTATGCCTATTCCCTGCAGGTTGCGCCAGAGGATTGCACAGGCTGTACGTTGTGCGTGGAAGTCTGCCCTGTGAAGGATAAGACGGCGGTGGGACGTAAGGCCATCAACATGGAAGCCCAGCCGCCCCTGCGCGAGGCCGAGGCCAAAAATTGGGATTTCTTCATCAATATCCCAGACCTGGACCGTAAGTTGATCAACCCTTCCACCATTAAAAACTCGCAGTTGCTGCGCCCGTTATTCGAGTTCAGCGGTGCCTGTGCAGGCTGCGGTGAGACTCCTTATGTAAAACTGGTCTCACAATTGTTCGGCGATCGCGCCGTCATTGCGAACGCCACCGGCTGCTCCTCGATCTACGGCGGCAACCTGCCCACCACTCCGTGGGCGCAGGACGCCAATGGCCGCGGCCCGGCGTGGTCGAACTCGTTGTTTGAAGATAATGCCGAGTTTGGCCTGGGCATGCGCCTTACCATCGACAAGCAGAAGGAATATGCCGAGGAACTGCTGAAATCCTTCGAACAGACCTTGGGCACGGAACTGGTCACCTATATCCTCAAGGCTGACCAGTCAGACGATGCCAGGATCGAAGAGCAGCGCGGACGCGTGGCCTTATTGAAGGAGAAACTCGGAAAATCGAGTGACACCCGCGCCAAAGATCTCGTCAGCCTGGCCGATAATCTGGTTAAGAAATCGGTCTGGATCATGGGTGGCGATGGTTGGGCCTACGATATCGGTTATGGCGGCCTGGATCATGTGCTCGCCAGCGGCCGCAACGTGAACATTTTGGTGCTCGACACCGAAGTGTATTCGAACACCGGCGGACAAAGCAGCAAGTCCACGCCGCGGGCGGCAGTGGCAAAGTTCTCGATGAGCGGCAAGGGCATGCCCAAGAAGGACCTCGGCCTGATCGCCATGTCTTACGGGTATGTGTACGTGGCCCGTGTGGCCATGGGTGCCAACGACCAGCAGACCCTCAAGGCCCTGCTTGATGCAGAATCATACGATGGCCCGTCGCTGGTGATTGCCTACAGTCACTGTATCGCACATGGCTTCGATATGGCCAAGGGTCTCGAACAGCAGAAACTCGCAGTCCAGTCCGGCCATTGGTCGATGTATCGGTACGATCCGCGCCTGGCACTGCAGGGACAGAACCCGCTTGTCATCGACTCAAAGGAACCCAGCATCCCGTTCACACAATATGCCTACAACGAGACCCGCTACAAGATGCTCACCCAGATGAACGAGGAACGCGCCGAGGAACTGATGAAAGAAGCGCAGCACGATGCGAAATCCCGCTGGGCGCTTTATCAGCAAATGGCATCCATGCACTACGACGCAGACAAGAAGGAATAGTTCATAAAATGCCAGCCGGTACCAAAGGCTGGCATTTTTTATTTTCCAAATGGTCTATAATCATCACACTTATCATTATTTCAAAAGGCACATACCATGACAAATCTATCCACCACCTATCTCGGCTTGAATTTGAAGAACCCGCTCGTGGCTTCGGCCTCCCCTATTTCAAAGAAACTGGACAAGGCTCAAAGACTGGAAGAAGCGGGCATCGCCGCCATTGTGATGTATTCGCTCTTCGAAGAGCAGATCATCCACGAAAGCCTCGAACTCGATCACTATCTGACGCGCGGTACCGATTCCTTTGCCGAGGCTCTCACCTACCTGCCCGATAGCGGCATGTACAGCCTCAGCCCGGAAAAATATCTGGGCCACTTGGCATCGCTCAAAAAAGGGCTGAACATCCCGGTGATCGGAAGTTTGAACGGCGTCTCCAAAGGCGGCTGGACGCGCTACGCAAGGCACATCGAAGAAGCCGGTGCGGATGCGCTCGAACTCAACTTGTACTACCTGCCCACCGACCCTGATCTAACCAGCCAGGAAGTTGAAGCGGCCCAGATCGATCTCGTGGCGGAGGTGCGCGCTTCGATCCGCATTCCGCTGGCGGTAAAGCTCAGTCCCTTCGTCACCTCGCTGCCCAACTTTGCCCGCAGACTCGTTGAAGCGGGCGCGAATGGACTGGTGTTGTTCAATCGCTTCTACCAGCCGGACTTTGATCTCGATGAACTTGATATCGTTCACAACCTGGACCTGAGCACCTCATCGGAGATCCGCCTGCCACTGCGCTGGATCTCGATCCTGCATGGCAAGGTCGATGCCGATTTTGCTCTCACCAGCGGCGTCCACTCGGCGGCAGACGTCCTCAAAGCCATGATGGCCGGGGCAAAAGTGGCAATGACCGCTTCAACCCTGCTCCATCATGGCGAGCAGGCGGTCGCTCCAATTTTGAACGGCCTCGAAACCTGGATGCAGGAACACGAATACGAATCCATCCAGCAGATGCAAGGCAGCATGAGCCAGAAGAACGTCCGTGAACCGGCTGCTTTTGAACGCGCGAATTACATGAAGGTCCTCGGTTCATGGCGCGACCTGCCATAGAAAAACAGGACATCAAAAAAGGCTCTCCGCATGCGGAGAGCCTTTTCTTTTTGCAAACGTGCAGCGACTATTCTTCAACAGGAGCAGCGACGGCTTGTTTGCGCTGGCGGAAGGTGATCCGCCCGCGTGACATATCGTAGGGAGACATTTCGAGAGCGACACGGTCGCCAAGCAAAATGCGGATATAGTGCTTGCGCATCTTGCCGGAGAGGTACGCGAGTACCTCGTGACCGTTATCGAGTTTTACCCGAAATTGGGTGCCGGGCAACGCTTCCACCACAACACCATCCACCCGGATTTTGCCTTCTTCTTTTGTCATACATGCCTCTTCCTATTCATTGTCCTTGAAAGAACGCCGCTTGATGCGTCGAATCGCCTTCTTTTTTTCCATACGGCGGGTCTCGCTCTTGGAAACGAACCAGCGTTTGCGACGAACCGTGCTCAAGACACCGCTCTTAACCACCTTTTTGCGAAAGCGTTTGAGCAGGGAATCCTGGGATTCGCCATTTCGTAAATTGACACTTGCCACTGGTTTCACCTCCTTTCCGTTTGGAAAATAAAAAATCGGCTGTCTTTCACAGATTCAGCCGAAGGCGTCCATCAAGAAACCTGAAACGAACTCCATGATCGAACGATCAATAATTGCGCTTCAATACTCCTTTGATTTTGACCAGTGAATACGCCTCACTGCCGAACCTGCGAGCGGGATTATACACGATTCACCCAAAGATGAAAAGATGATTAACTGCCCCCGGAGACCAGATATAGCAGCCTCAGGATCTTCAGATCATCGTAGTTTAGCCTGCCCTCCAATTTGTCAAAAACCGGCTTAAGGAAGGCTGTCCCGACCTCATCGAAGGCGGCAAAGGCGGCCTTTCGCTCCGTCGGGGAAACTGCCGTCAACGAATCCAGACTCCCGTCTCTTCGCAGGGAATTTCCCGCGGAAAGGTAACGCGTCAGATGCTCCAGGATCGTCCCGGCGGAGACTCGGTACCGTTCCATCAGCACCGCAACCGTGTCGCCGGAGTTATAGGCCTCCCCCACCTGCACATAGCGCCGGTTGGAGTCACTTTTTTCGCGAGGGACGGCCACTTCCTTGGGTTTCTCGGTCAGGCCATGCCGCTGGCTGTAATCCTTTAATACCTCGAGAAATGCCTCCCCATATTGGCGCGCCTTCACCTGCCCCACCCCAGAAATGGTCAGTAAACTAGCCGGGGTCTGCGGGAAATAGGCCGCCATCTCGATCAGTGTGCGGTCGGAAAAGATGACGTAGGGCGGCACACCCGCTTCATCCGCCATTTCCTTGCGCTTCTGCCGCAGGATGGAGAACAGTCCGCGATGATAGTCCAACTCCCCGACATTTTTCCGCCCGTCTTTTTTGACGCGCTCTACCGCTTCTTGAACCACGCCGAAAATGGGTTCACGCTTCCGCAGCGCTTCCAACGCCTTGGCCGTCAGGCAGAGCGTATGGAACTCACCCTCCTGGGTCAGGTATCCCATCTGCACCAGTTGGCGGGCAAGGTGCATCCATTGCTTTTTATCCAGTTCCGTCCCGATGCCGTATGTGGAAAGTTTGTCATGCTCCCAGCGCAATACCTTTTCATTCTTCGAACCGAGCAGGATATCTGCAATGTGACCGGCACCGAATTTCTCGTCTGCGCGCTTTACACAGGAGAGGAATTTTTGTGCGGGGACGGTGATCTCCTTCAATACGGCCGGGGCGGAGGTGCAGTTGTCGCAGTTGGAGCAGGTTTCGGCGGAGGTAGATTCGCCAAAGTAATTGAGCAACGGCTTGCGACGGCAATTCCGTTCATCCTCGGCATATCGCACGATCGCATCCAGGTGTTGCATGGCAGAACGTTTTACGTCGCCTTCCATTTTGTTGATGAAGTAGTTGATTTTGGCGACATCCGAATAACTATAGAGCAGGGTGCAATATGCGGGCAGACCGTCCCGCCCGGCGCGTCCGATCTCCTGATAATAGCCCTCGATGCTCTTGGGCAGATCGTAATGGATGACAAACCGGACATTGGGCTTATTGATACCCATTCCAAAGGCGATGGTGGCGACAATGATCTGCACGTCATCACGAATGAAGGCTTCCTGGTTCCGGTGGCGCTCAGCATCCTCCAGCCCGGCATGGTACGGACGCGCGGAATATCCCCTGGCAACAAGATCGGCGGAAAGATCATCCACTTGCCTGCGCGAGAAACAGTATATGATGCCGGATTGATCTTTGTGACGGTCGAGCAGTTTCAAGGTCTGACGCGTGGGTTCTTCTTTGCGAAGAACTTCAATATAGAGGTTTTCGCGGTTGAAACTGGCGAAGAATTCGTTGGTGGTGGAGAATTTGAGGGTCTGACGTATATCCTGCCGGACGCGCGAGGTGGCGGTAGCGGTCAGGGCCATGCAAACGGCATTGGGGAAACGTTCGCGAACTTCGGCGATCTGGCGATATTCCGGGCGAAAGTCGTGGCCCCACTCAGAGATGCAGTGGGCTTCGTCGATGGTGAGCAGATCCACTTTCAGGGCGGAGAGAAGCGAGAGAATGCGCGGGGTCAGGAGGGTCTCAGGAGCAACGTATAGCAATTTCACTTCGCCGCGCTTCACATAATCCATATTTTCCTGGTAAGCCTGCGCGGAAAGCGAGCTGTTGAGGAAAACGGCCGGAACGCCAAAAGCACGCAATTGCTCAACCTGGTCTTTCATCAAGGAGATGAGCGGGGAGACCACAACGGTCAGCCCTTCCAGAATCAGGGAGGGTATCTGATAGCACAGGGATTTTCCGCCTCCAGTTGGCATGACCGCCAGGGTGTCGCGGCGGGCTAGTACGTTGTCGATCACCTGCTGTTGCAACGGCCGAAAGGTATCGTAGCCAAAGGTGTTTTTAAGTATAGAGGCGGGGTTTTGCATGGGATTCTCCCTTGGGCAAATTGTAGCATTATTAACAAAAAAAACCGCATACATTTCTGTATGCGGCAAATAAGTAAAGAAAAGCCCCTTGGCAATGACCTACTCTCCCAGGAGGTCGCCCTCCAAGTACCATCAGCGCTGATATGCTTAACTGCCGGGTTCGGGATGGGAC
>DAOQBX010000033.1:0-9130 GCA_035340155.1 Anaerolineales bacterium
TTTATCCGGGTCGTAACGGTGAATTTTGAAGGTGATGAGTTTTGTATCAGCCATGGAAAGCTCCAATCCCGTTAGAAACTAAAGGTCCACCAGGTCACATAGGCGCCCAGTAAAAAGATCACAACACCGACCATGAAAACGCCCCAATCCACGGCCCTGGCGAGGGCCGCCGAAAGCGGCAGTTCACGGATAATGCCACGCAGCCCATATAAGCCATGATACAGACCCGCAACCAAAAGCAGGATATAAAGAACGAACTGGGTCATATCTTTTCCGCGTGCGATCATGGCTTCAAAAGAACGGGCTTCCTCCACACTGACACCATAGAACACGGGGGCGTAATGTTGAACTGCAAAATGCAAACCAAGCAGCACGAGGATGACGGGGATCGCCAATAAATGCCATGTCCAAAATCTTGTTTCGCGCATTCGTAACTCCTTTGACCACGGACGATAGACAATCGTCCATCGTCCACTATTCAAAGAACAAGCTCGAGCCGCCCAGGATGATCAGCAGCGCAGCCAGCGCCATGATGATATAGGTCAATGGGCGGTGCTTCATCACCGAAGACTTGTACGGGTAGACAGGTTCTTCCGGCTTGCCAAGGAAGAAACCGAGTTCCACCATCAGCAGGCGCACGCCGTTCGTGGCATGGAACACAGCCGCAGCAAACAGCAAATATTCGATCACCTTGAACAGCGGTGATGCGAAGAGGCCCATCAGCCCGGCCCAAGCCTGCTCGCCGCGCATCCGGTTCGCGGTCTCGATAATGTGCAGGGTCATGTATGCGATCAATCCCAAACCCGAAAGACGATGCCCGATATACAAGTATCGTTCAAATGTATATTTCCCTGCATATACCCAGCCTTTGATGCCAAGTCTATTGTTATAAGCAGTAGGTTTGTTCGTAGCCATGATTAGTATTTCCTTTCCACAGGCTTCCACATGGAAATATCCACCTTGCTGTAACTCAGATTCGGCCCAGCCTCGGTGTAATCTGCCATCGTGTGTTTCAACCAATTCTCGTCATCGCGCACTTTGAAATCGCGCCGCGCATGTCCGCCGCGTGATTCGGTGCGGGTCAACGCGCCGAGCGTGGCCACTTCCGCCACATCGATCATGAATCCAGTTTCAATGGCACGTTCCAAGTCGGTGTTGTAGCGCAGACTCTTGTCTTTGAGCGAGATCTTCTTATAGCGTTCCTTCAACTCGCGAATTTTTTTCAAGCCTGCTTCCATCTGCTCGCCCGTGCGGAAGACACCCATGGTGGCATCAAGGTTATGACGTAATTCTTTGCGGATCGCGTAATGGTCTTCGGTGCCAGTGGATGCGATCAACGCCTCGATCTTCGCCCATTCCTGCTCTGCCGTCTTTGGCATTTCCGGCACTGGAGCCTTCTCGCAATAACGAGCCGCCTCGCCGCCCGCCACACGTCCCCAAACGAGACATTCCGCCGTCGAGTTCGAGCCGAGTCGATTCGCGCCATGCAATGACACGCACGAAACCTCACCCGCCGCCCAGATATTTTCCACGGGAGTGTGTCCCTTAATATCCGTGTGGACTCCGCCCATGGTGTAATGCGCCACCGGGCGAATCGGAATCGGCTTCTCGATAGGATCAAGCCCAATGTGTTTGATGGTCACCTCGCGGATGAGGGGGAGGCGTTCCAAAATTTGTTTGCGTCCGAGGTGACGCAAATCCAAATGGATATAATCCAAACCATCGGGACCCGGGAATCCGCGCCCGGCTTCGATCTCGGTCATCTCAGAGCGGGAGACCATGTCACGCGGAGCAAGTTCCATCTTTGATGGGGCATAAGCGCCCATGAAGCGTTCATCCTTATTGTTGAGAAGTGTCCCGCCTTCACCGCGGCAGGCTTCGGTCATTAGGATGCCACTGGGGATTAATCCAGTGGGGTGGAATTGGATGAACTCCATATCCTTGAGCGTCAGCCCGGCGCGATACGCCATCGCCAGCCCGTCGCCGGTGACTGTTTCAGAGTAGGTGGTGAACCCGAAGATCTGACCCGCCCCACCCGTCGCCAGAATGAGCGCCTTGCCGCGAATCAAAACGAACCTGCCGTTGATCATATCGATCATGGTCAAGCCCACGAAACGATTGTTCTCGATCAAAATGGAAGTGACGAAGCCTTCATCATAGCGATTGATTTTTTTGGTGTGCTTCATCAACGTGTCATACAGGGTCTGCATTTCAAGGTGACCCGTTTTATCCGCCGCGAAGACCGCACGCGGATACGTATGCCCGCCGAACGGACGCTGTGCGATATGCCCATCTTCGGTACGCGACCAGGGAATGCCCCAATGGTCGAGGTGCAGAATCTCTTTAGGCATTTCATGCACAAAAAAATCCACGACGTCTTGATCAGCCAAAAAGTCTGAGCCTTTGACCGTATCCCACGCGTGGAGTTCGTAACTGTCGCCCTTGTCCTGCCGCATTACGGCGGCTGTCCCGCCTTCGGCTGCGACCGAGTGCGCGCGCATCAGTTGAAGTTTAGAAACGAGCGCGATATCCAGATTGCCTTTGCTTTGCTGCGCGGCTTCGAGCGCTGCCCGCAAACCTGCAAGCCCTGTCCCCAATATGATCAGATCATGTTGATAGACTTCCATCTGCCAACTCCTCAAATAGGATACAAAATCACCAATTAGATTTCATTGTAGGATTTTTGAAGGCTTTGGGTTAGTGATAATTGTCACCGAATGGGCGGATGGATTGTCAAATTATGTACAATTCGTCCGAATTAGAAGAACAGGTACAATGGAGGGAAATCAAACCCAAATGGAGAATTTATGAAAACAGCAAGCGGCTTGGAATATATTGAAGTGGAAGCAGGTACCGGCGCTCAGGCCGAAGCCGGCAAAACGGTCAGCGTACATTACACGGGTAAATTTCAGGACGGTCGCGTGTTCGACAGTTCCGTCTCGCACGGCGAGCCCATTGCCTTTAAGTTGGGTGTCGGGCAGGTCATTAAAGGATGGGACGAAGGCATTGCGCTGATGAAGGTCGGCGGCAAGGCACAACTCATCATCCCCTCGAACTTGGCCTACGGCGAGCGCGGCGCTGGCGGAGTCATTCCCCCCAATGCGACATTGGTCTTCGATGTTGAATTAGTGGATGTGAAATAGGGGCGACCCGTCACTATCAAACAGTATTCTGTTCTGCAATGGGAGGGTGACCCTTATTGCCCCAAATAAAAGAGCCGGGACGTTTCAGTCTCGGCTCTTTTATTTATCCATTCTCCGGCACAGGTTGGGTAAAGGTGACGGTTCGGCCGATCCACCAGACCAGAGCGGCGCCGATGGCGAACAGTACCATGTTGAGCGCAAAAGGCAGGGAGCGGTCGAGCGCTGACAACTGACCGGCAACCCAGCCGAAGGGCGAGATGGCCAGGATCAGGGCCACATAGACCATGGCCGTGACGCGCGCCCGTTCGTTCGATTCCATCGAAAAAGCCAGAAGGGACTCGGTCATGGGGTTGACAAAGGCCGCAGCGACGCCTTCCAGAATGACACTGAGAGACAGCCAAAAGACGGAATGAGGCGGCATGTAGACCAGGATGGCCTGGCTGGCAATGAAGATCCCGAACCCGATCCAGAGCGGCCTTCGAAAGCGGCGGATATTGGTCAGGCTGGGACCTAGAAGAAAGAAACAGGAGGTCATCACAATGGAGCGCAAGGCCACATAGAGCGAGATCTGCGATTCGGCGAACCCGAGTTTGGTGGTAAATAGCACACCCCAAAAGTTATTGCTGACGGTGGTGTAGATGTTGGTGATAACCATCAGGGATAGGGCCGCGAGAATGGCCCTGGAATGCAGCAACTGCGATAAGACGCTGCGGTATTCGCTCAACAGGTCGAGCAGCGAGCGGTGACGGGTCTCTTCGCGGCGCTGCACACCGCGCACGGTCTCGTGCGAGTACAGGAACAGCACCACGGCTTTGACGGTCAGCACTATGAAGCCGAAGACGAACAACCCGCGGACCGCCGGGACCAGCCCGTAGCGGTTCACGAACCAGCCGCCAATGGGAGCGAAGAACGCCGAACAGACCGCGAAGATCATGATCCACGTCCAGATGTGGACGAGGTGGCGCTCCTCGGCATCTTCCACCATCAGGCAGGTCCAGGCGGTGAGCGAGATGCGCCACAGACTGTTCAACGCGGCAGCAGCAGCGAAGTAGCGCACATCCTGCGCAATGGCCCACACCAGGCAGGGTGTGCTCCAGCACAACAGGTCGCCGATAAAGAGGGTCAGGCGCCGCCCGAACTTATCCACAATAGCGCCGCTGACCAGGGCGGAGAAGACCTGCAAGACCAGCCCGAAGCTGGCGATCCCGCCGATCTGCTGGTCGGTCATGCCGAGGGCGATCATGTAGACGGAGAAGAACGGCGCGAACAGATTGTAGGGGATCCCGAAGAGCAATTCGGTCAGGACCGCGGCGCGCGGGTTGCCTTTCAGTTCCCGCAACGAGCGGATGAGGGGATGGTTCATGAGCAGGGTCATTGACGGTTCTCCAAAGCCGGTGACTATATCTCATATTGCCTGCGTTGCCAATTGAGCAACCCATTAAAACAAAAAGGTTTGAACTGTTGAGTTCAAACCTTTTGATTTGATCTGTAGATCTTAGGCCATGTGCTTGATGACGGCGTCGCCGAACTCGGAGCATTTCACTTCGGTCGGGTTGTCCATCAGACGGGCAAAGTCGTAGGTGACGGTCTTGGCGGCGATGGCGCCTTCCATGCCCTTCACGATCAGGTCGGCGGCTTCGCCCCAACCCATGTAGCGCAGCATCATCTCACCCGAGAGGATGACCGAACCGGGATTCACTTTATCGAGGTCGGCGTACTTGGGCGCGGTGCCGTGAGTCGCTTCGAAGATGGCATGACCGGTCTCATAGTTGATGTTCGCACCCGGGGCGATGCCGATCCCTCCCACCTGCGCGGCAAGCGCGTCGGAGAGGTAGTCACCGTTCAGGTTCATGGTGGCGATCACGTCATAATCGCGCGGGCGGATGATGGTGAACTGCAGGGAGACATCGGCAATGGAGTCCTTGATGAGCAGCATCTTCTTCCACTTGCCGTCGCCGTGGGTGTCCCACAGTTTGAGCGCGTCTTCCACTTCGGCTTTGATGTCGTTCTGCTGGGCAGGGCTCATCATGTCGAAGCCGGGGTCGATCTGCTTGGCGTTATCTTCCACGCTCAGGTTCTTATTCGCTTCTTTGTTGCCGAGGATCCAGGTCTCGCGTTCGGTCACGATACTGCCGCGGAATTCGCGCTTGGCGAGGGTGTAGCCCCAATCCTTGAACGCGCCTTCGGTGAACTTCATGATATTGCCCTTGTGAACGAAGTTGACGCTCTTGCGTTTGTTGTCCAACGCCCACTGGATCGCAGCGCGGATCAATCTCTCGGTGCCTTCCTCAGACACGGGTTTGAGACCGATCCCGGCGGTGTCGGGGAAGCGCATCTTGGCATATTCCTTGGGGAAGGCTTCCTTGAACAATTCCTTGAATTTCTTGTTCTCTTCCGTCCCATACTGGAATTCGATACCGGTATAAATATCCTCGGTGTTCTCACGGAAGATGACCATGTCCACATATTCGGGGTGACGCACCGGCGAAGGCACGCCCTGGTACCAACGCACCGGGCGCTGGCAGACGTATAGGTCCAAAAGTTTGCGCAGGGCCACGTTCAACGAACGGATGCCGCCGCCGATGGGTGTGGTCAGCGGTCCCTTGATGCCGACGAGAAATTCTTTAAAGGCTTCAGTGGTCTCGTCGGGCAGCCAGGTCTGCCAGAGTTTAAACGGCTTCTCGCCCGCATACACTTCCATCCAGTGGATCTTGCGCTTGCCGCCGTAGGCCTTCTCCACCGCTGCATCGAGCACGCGCACCGACGCGCGCCAGATGTCGCGGCCCGTGCCGTCGCCTTCGACGAACGGGATGACCGGGTTATCGGGGACCTGTAACTTGCCATCCTTGATGCTGATCTTTGCCCCGCCTTCGGGGACCTTGACGTTCACGTATGCCATGTCTACCTCTTTTGACTGATGTTTTGGGAAATATCGGCTGGATTATACACCCGCGATATTTGAGGACATAGTGACGATACTCTTAAGGATTTTTCCGCTTCGCCCCGCACCCCGGCCTGAGTCCCGTCTCTGAAAGTGGAAACCACACCTTGACAGCCTCTCGAATCTGCGTAAAATTCGGCGCAATGTTAATAACACACGGTCATCCCAGCCATCTCTACAAACCGCTTGCGGTGGGAGATGGTTTTTATTTTCGTTGAAACGGAGAGTCGCCTTTTGGCGGCTCTCTTTTTTTATATCCACCAAAAGAGGAGAATGTATATGTCCAATGCAACAAAACCCAGGGTCTTCGGCTACCTGCCCGACGACAACCCGCCGCTCGCCGCCATGCTCAGCCTCGGCTTCCAACAGTTCCTGACGATGTTCCCCGCCACGGTGCTGGTCGCCATCCTGACCAAGTTCGATGTCGGCATCACCCTGCTGGCTTCCGGCCTCGGCACCATCGTGGCGCTGCTGGTCTCGAAGCGCAAGATCCCCATGTATTATGGTTCGTCCTTCTCATACATCGCGGTCATCATCACGGTCATGAGCCGGTTCGCGCCGGATTGCTACAACTCCGCCGCCACCTACTGCCCCGAGGGAGTGAAGGTCGTCCAGGTGGGCATCCTCCTGACCGCCGTGTTCGAGATCCTGGTGGGGCTGCTCATCATGCGCATCGGCAAGACCGCGCTGGACCGCATCCTGCCGCCCATCATCACCGGTTCGATGGCCATGGTCATCGGCGTGGCGCTGGCCAATGCCGCCCTCGGCAACGCCGGAAACTGGGCCGCTCCCGAGATCGCTTCGAAGACCTGGGCTGTGGCCTTCATCACACTGATCGCCACCGTCCTGTTCTCGGTGTACCTGCAAGGCAAGGGATTGAT
Organism: Anaerolineales bacterium; assembly: GCA_035340155.1. Classification (GTDB taxonomy): domain Bacteria; phylum Chloroflexota; class Anaerolineae; order Anaerolineales; family Villigracilaceae; genus Villigracilis. The sequence goes on from DAOQBX010000033.1 coordinate 6,966, forward strand.
CGGCATGTTGCCGATTTTGCTCGGCGCGATCTTTGGTTACCTTGTATCCATCCCCTTCGGGCTGGTGAACTTCACCAACGTCACCAATGCGGCCTGGATCGAACTGCCCAAGTTCACCTTCCCGGCCTTCAATAACCCCGAAGCATGGGGCATGGCCCTGAGCATTGCGCTCATCTTCATCGCCACCGTGCCCGAATCCACCGCGCACCTGTACCAGATGAGTCTCTACATCGATGAACTTGCTGAAGAAATGGGACGCAAGCCCTTCAACATCAAGGAACTCATCGGCCTGAACCTCGTCGCCGACGGCGCGGATGACCTCATCGTGGGCTTCCTCGGCGGCTGCGCCGGGACGAACTACGGCGAGAACAATTCGCTCATGGCCATCACACGCAACTATTCCACCGCCGTGCTGATGACCGCCGGGGCCATGGCCATTGTGCTGGGCTTCTTTGGCAAACTTGTGGCGCTGGTCAACACCATGCCGGCAGCCGTGGTCGGCGGGTTAAGCATCTACCTCTTCGGCGTGATCGGCATGCAGGGCGTGGCGCTGATCCAATCCGAAAAGGTCAACCTCTTCGACCCGAAACAGCTCGCCATCGGTGCGATCATCCTCGTCTGCGGCATCGGCGGCAACCTCTCGCTCGCCAACGGCGTCTTCCCGTTCAATATCCCGTTCCTTTTCCCGAACGGCATCCCCGCCATTGTATTCGCGGCCATCGTCGGCATCGCGTTGAACCTGGTCTTCGTCGTGTTCAAGAAGGACTGACCCAAATTCGCCAATAAAAAAACGGCTCATCTCGGTGAGCCGTTTTTTTATTACAACCGCTGCGAATTGAATTTGTACTTCCTTAAAGCCTTCCAACCGACCAGCATCTTCTCTTTCTCGTCCCACAAGCGGAAGTACAGCGACTTCAAACTGTCTCGAAGGGTCAGAGGTTCGATCTGGAAAATGGGATTTTCCTTGTGGCATTGCTCCAGCTTGTAATTGGGGATCTTCGGGCTGAGGTGATGGATGTGATGAAAGCCGATGTTACCCGTAAACCATTGCAGCACTTTGGGAAGTTTATAGTAGGAACTGCCATCCATGCCTGCTTTGAAGAACTCCCACTCCTGATGCCGCTCCCAATAGGTCGGGTCGAAGTTATGTTGAACATAAAAGAGCCAGACCCCTGCGCCGCAGGCCATCAACAGGATGGGGATCTCCACCAATAAATAGGCCTGCCAGCCGATGAGGTGGATCGTCCAACCGACAAAAGCCAGCAAGGCCAGGTTCGTCCAGATGACGCTGTTCTTCTCTCGCGGCCCGGCCTTTTTATCGAAGAAACGGTGTGCGAACACGAACACGATCATCGCCCCAATGGTGAAGAGAATGAACGGGTTGCGCATGATGCGATATCCGAATTTCTTGTACCACGGCGCCGCCAGATATTCCTCAACAGTCATGGTGTATACATCGCCCACACCGCGGCGATCCAGGTCACCGGCGGTGGCATGATGAATGGCGTGGGAATGCTTCCAGCTGAAATAGGGCGTCCACACCGCCGCGCCGATCAGCAGGCCCAGGCGGTCATTAGCCAGTTTTGTCTCGAAGAACGAACCGTGGCAGCAATCATGGAAGATGATGAACATCCGCACCATGAACCCGGCCGCGGGGACCGTCAACAGCAGGGTCAGCCAATAGCCGATCTCCAGGCTGCGGTACGCAAGATACCAAAGCACGAAGAAGGGGATCACCGAATTGAAGACCTGCCACAGACTGCGCCAGGTCTCGGGGTATGCATATTTGGCAACGATGGATTGCCATTTGATCTTTCCAATGCTCATGATAAGCCTCCGAAGAATTATATAAATATCATACCGCATTTCCGTTATACTTCGCGCATGCTCACACTTCCCGGATTGATCGACCCCCATGTTCACGTACGCGAGCCCGGCGCAACCCACAAAGAGGATTGGGACACCGCCACGCAATCGGCTCTGGCCGGCGGCGTGACCACCATCCTTGCCATGCCGAACACCAAACCGCCCATTTTCGATGCGGCCACCTTGCAAGTTTCCCTGGATGCGGCCAAAGCCAGGGCGCGTTGTGACTATGCTCAATTCGTGGGGGCTGGTCCTGATAATGCGGATATCGCCGCTTCGCTCGCACCGAAAGCGGCCGG
>DAOQBX010000034.1:0-9088 GCA_035340155.1 Anaerolineales bacterium
AAAAGGGCCTGGAGAAAGCCGAGCCCGTCATCTCCCCGAAGACACACATCGAAACACTCGCTACAGGCGACCCGGGCAGAAGTTATGAATTTCTTCGAAATTACGTCAACACCACCAATGGTGCTTTTGAGAGCGTCAGTGATGAGGAAGCCTTCCGTGCCATGCATGTATTGGCCAAAATGGAGGGAATTTCGGCCGAGCCTGCCGCCGCAGTAGCATTTGCAGGGTTATTCAAACTCATTCGTGCCGGGGTCATCAAACCCAGCGACACGGTGGTCGTTAATTGCACAGGGCATACCATGCCTGCTGAAGCAGGGGTGCTGGGTGACAACTGGTTGCGAGATGTCAATTTCCCGACCTCCACTTCACAAACCCCGCAGGAAGGCTTGCTCTCCGCGCTTACCCAGGTTGCACCGGAGCGTTTCCCCAAGATCGTCATTGTCGAGGATACGACGGAAGCGCGCCGGCTTATCCGACGTATCCTGCAATCACAAGGGAACTTCACGATCATGGAAGCCGCCAATGGCCGCGAGGGGCTGGAACTCATCCTACATGAATTGCCCGATCTCATCATATTGGATCTTATGATGCCGGAGATGAACGGCTTTACGGTCATAGAGGCGCTGCGTGCCAACCCCGAAACAGCGGCCATTCCAGTCATCGTAGCAACTGCAAAGGAATTGACGCCGGACGAAAAGAATCGCCTGAGCGGTCATATTCAAGCCCTGCTCCAAAAAGGCGACTTCTTGAACGATGAATTCCTCGAAGAGGTCAAGTCACTAATAAAATAGTGTTGTTCAAGCATAGCACCACAGGATGGATTTTGTTTTGTAATACAATCCGGTAAATAATGAAGTTATGTGGAGTGTGAATCAATAAAGGCAGGCGAGTTTGTCAACAAAGCAATCTGCCGGAATTTTGTCGGCATTTAGTTCAGCCATATTTCTTGGGATGGCCCCGGTTTTTGGAAAGATAGCCATCACCATGGGATTCACCCCATTTGCTGTTGTAGCCCTTCGAACAGGGCTTGCAGCAGGGATTATGCTTGTGGCGATTCTGGTCTTCAACAAGCAATATCTGTATATCTTTCCGATAGGATTAGTGGGATGCATGCTGGCGGGAATGATCAACGGTTTTGGCTCGCTTCTATACTACCTTGCGCTTCAACGCCTTGACGCAAGCCTGGGGCAGTTACTGTATTCACTCTACCCCTTCTTTGTTGCTGTCTGGCTGATGCTCGATCATCAAATGCCGAGCCGTTTGACATTTTTTCGAATTACCTTGGCGACCATCGCCGTTATTCTTTTAACCACCGTGCCTGGAAAGTCTGTGGATCTGAAGGGGGTATTGATGATGATCGGTGCAGCGATCCTATATGCCATGCACCTGCCCATTAACCAACGTGTGCTCTACGAAGTGCCCGCGCCCACCGTGGCTTTATATACCCTACTGGCAATGAGCGCTGTGGTCGTCCCGGCCTATTTCCTTTTGGATCGCGCCTGGCCCGCAGGCAACGCCCCCTGGTTGCCGGTTATTGGGTTGACCTTCGTGACCCTTTTCTCTCGAATCGCTCTCTTTCAAGGGGTCAAAAAGATTGGCGGGATGCAAACTGCGCTCTTGGGGTTGGCCGAATTATTGATAGCCATCCTATTTAGCCGATTGTTGCTTGGCGAAAACCTTTCCCTTTCTCAATGGTTGGGCGCGATCGGGCTTGGCTTCAGTTTGACGTTGGTGATGTTTGAAAAACATAAAATTCCGCCGCAAGGCGGAAAGACCGGTTGGTTGTCATGGATCCGCCCACCGGCACTACCGAAAGATATATTCGGACCCTATGAATAAAAAAACGGTTGCGGAGTTCCGCAACCGTTTTTTTATAAGGTTATTTATCTCCTTCATAGAGATAGCCTGTTCCGCGCACACTCACTACTTTTTCCGAAAGAGACGGAAAACTCTCTAATTTATGCCGGAGACGACTGACCAACGGGCGCAGGATCTCGGGAGCCTCGCGCTGGCTGGTATCATATCCTTGGACCAAAAGAACCAGTTCACGATGTGAAAATACCTTGCCTTCGTTCTCCATCAAAATACGCAACAAACGCCCTTCTGCAGGGGTCAAATGCTCCACTTTGCTTTTATGCTTGATCTGGCGACGGGAAAGGTCAACCGAGGTGCCATCCTTGAGAGTATAAACATCCTGCGCGTTTTCTGAGCCGGTTGTAGCGTACGAAGATTTGGATTTCCCGGTCCGACGCGACAACCCTTTCTTAACACTGGCGATAACTTGCGCCGGGGAAGCCGGTTTCAACAAATAATCGTGGATCCTCAGACGCAATGCTTGCATTGCTGATTCGATGGAACCGTGAGCAGTCAGCAGAATAATCTCAGTCTCCGGCGAGATCTGGTTGACCACCTGTATCACCTCCAGCCCATCCATGCCGGGCATTTTGAGATCGACGATCATCAAGTCCACCGACTGGACGCGCACATGTTCCACAGCAGCCTGCCCATTCGGAACCGAATTGACAACATACCCTTCCAACTTGAGAATATCTGTGAGGGATTGCCGTGCGACGGGTTCATCATCGACAACTAAAATATTCGACTTCATTGTTTTCCTCCAGCAGGTAAGAAGATACGAAAGCACGCACCGGGGCCGCGCTCGGGCAGCAACTCCAAGACGCCTCCGTGAGCAGTAATTATATTGTAGCTTACTGTCAAACCCAATCCCGTCCCTCCATCTTTAGTACTAAAGAAGGGTTCAAAGATATTGGTTTGCTTCTCTTTGGGGATGCCTTTGCCGCTATCCTGGACCAAAACCTCCACACCGCCTTTCACCACACGGGCGGTGACGCGCAGGTCACCTCCATCCGGCATGGCATCGACAGCATTCAGAATAAGGTTGATGAACACTTGCTGGATCTGGCTTCCAACCGCCATGACGCGCGGCACATCCAGGCTGAACTTTGCGGAGACGACCACTCTGGCCTCTGTCAACTGTTTGGACATGAGATTCAGAACATATTGCAGGATCTCCGCCAGGTTCACATTCTCCTGAGCTGAAGCGCCGGGGCGGTAAAAATCCAACATACGGCGAACCGTGAGCATGAGACGTTCAAGTTCCTGGCGGGCAAGGTCAAAATATTCCTTACGCTTCTCCGGGGGTAAATCTTCGCGCCCAGCCAGGTGCAGGCAATTTTGCACCGCTTGCAATGGATTATTCACCTCATGGGCGATGGAAGCGCTCAAACGGCCTGCTGCCGCCATTTTCTCGGCTTGAACAAGCGCTTTCTGCGACTCTTCGATCCTTCTAACATAGTCCAACTGCTCAGCATACAGGCGTGAGTTCTCAAGGGCAGTGACGGCCTGCCGGGATAGGATCTGGAGCATTTCAAGGTCCGACTCATGAAATGGCAGGTCGCCTGCCGGGCGGGCGGCGTAGAAAAGCATATTCAGGTTTGGGCGAAGGACCGGCACGAGAATAACTGCATCCAGCCCGAGTTTGGAGAGATGCGCTTTCAATCCCGGGTCGCCGGGGCCGTTGGCATTAAGCAACATCGGCAATGCAGGCGCATTCAATTGTTTTATCAAATGCAGCAAATCCCGTTGCGAAGGGATACCGGACGATGCGATCAAGTTCAGGTCGCGAGCCTCTGAGGTGATTTGAAGGCAGGCGACTTGCGATGACTTTAAATGTCCCGACATGGCGTTGACGATCAAATCGAGCAACGGCTCGCGGCGGGTTTCTGATAGCAGCGATTCAGTGACTGTGAATAACGGGCGCAAGGCCTGGGTACGAGCGGCATCGCGCTTTTTCTGACTGTCGGCAAAGGCAAGTTTGACAGCATCGACCAGCTCGGTGCTTTGGCTGAACGGCTTGAGCAGGAGGCCATCCACGCCCTGGCGCAGCGCGCGAATGGCAGTTTCAACCGTGCCGTGACCGGTCATGATCAACACAGCCGCATCAGGTTGGAGGCGTTGGGTATGCTGAATGACCTCAAAACCGTCAACTTCCGGCATACGGATATCGACCAACAGCAGATCGATCTTGTTTTCTTTGAGGTATTCGATGGCCTGTCGTGGATCAACGCGGGTGGCGACTTCGTAACCGGCGCGCTTCAATATGCGTTCGCACAGCATCGCAATCCCGGGTTCATCATCAACTATGAAGATAAATTTCGTTTCCATACATCCTTATACCGGTAGCCAGACTTCAAAAAGGGAACCGCTCCCCGGCTGGCTGGTCACATCGATCGCACCGCCGTGGTCGGCAACAATTCCGTAGGTTACAGACAAGCCCAACCCTGTGCCACCGCGATCTCCCTTGGTGGTGAAAAAGGGTTCGAAAATACGCGTCTGCGAATCTGTGGCAATGCCAACGCCGGAATCTCGCACATACATTAGAACCCAGTTACGGCCCTCACGTTCCCGCTTGCAGGTGCCAACATGAAGATCACCGCCGTTAGGCATGGCTTGCAGCGCATTATGGATCAGGTTCAACAAAACCTGTTTCATTTGATTGGTATCAATGGAGACCCAGGGAAGGGTTTCATCCAGTTCAAGAGTCAACCCTGCGCGGTTGGTCTGGATGAGATGTCGCGTCAAAGCGATGACGTCCGTGACAACTTCGTTCAGATCCGCGCTGGTGCGTACACGCTCGCCCTGGCGTGAGAAATCCAGCAGGCGGCGCACGACCGAACTGGCGCGGCGCGCTTCGTGCAAGATCATCTCCAATTCGCTCCGATACTGTGAGTCTTCGGGCAGGTCCTGAAAGATCAACTCTGAAAATCCGGTCACAGTGGTAAGCGGGTTATTCAACTCATGCGCAATGCCTGCGGCCATCTCACCGACCGCTGCGAGTTTAGCAGCCTGCAATAACCTGTTCTCAGCGGAACGCTGTGCTTCCATACGGGCGTTCAATTCGATCTCGGTTTCGCGCAGTTGGCGCACAGTTTGCTGTAAGGTCTGGTAACGATTAGCGCTGGAAAACACAGAAGCCAGAATCCCCGCCAGAGATTCCATTGCGATCAGGTCATTGTGAGAGAAGGCGTTGTGGTCCCGGCTTTCGACATCGATCAATCCGAGGATCTGCTCGCCGTCCTTGATGGCAACACAAATTTCCGAGCGCGCTTCCCAGCCCTGGATGGGTTTATACATTACATCCTGCGTAGTATCGTTTACTAAAACACTCTCGCCAGTGCGCGAGACATGACCGGTCACGCCGTCTGGTTTTACGAATTTCTCATTAAGCAAAGCCCCCCGAACCGTCTCTGCTTGCGTTCCGCCGATCCCCTGTATGGAGAACACCCCCGGTTCCTCCATCAAAAGGACAACCGCCAGTTCGTATTTGAAATACTGCGCCACCAATTCGGCAGAGATCGAAGCAACTTCCTTTTTATTGTTCAAGCCAATGACCTGCTGAAGGACTTCATGGATCAAGCCGAGACTGCGGGCGCGACCTTCCGCCTCTTCGCGCAGGCGGGTGTATTCGATCAACCCGGCCAGATGGCTGGCGATAACGACCATAAGATGTTCATCGTATTGATTGAACGCTTCAGGGGCCGGGCTTTCAATGATCAACACTCCCGTGACCTGACCGCGGTACTTGAGCGGAACCACCAACTCCGAACGAGAGGTGGGATAAACCCCGACATAACCATCCTTGCCAACATCGGCAAAACGACGGACATGCCCGTCCTTGATCACCGACTGCACCGGGTGACCGGAAAGGGTCAGGCTGATGACATTCAGTTTGCCATCCAGCATGCGGTAGTCACGCAGAACCCGGCTGTCGCTGGAACGCAGGAACAAGGCAATGGATTCGGTATTGAAAGCACGCGTCAGCAATCCGAACATACGCCGCGCGATCTGATCGAGGTTTTGTGCGGAGGAGATGGTCAACACGAAATCGTTCAATAAGCCCAACCTGCGAAGGTGCGACGCCATCTCAGAAAACGTAATGGACATATCCACGTAAGATGGCAGGCGGGCAGCCAGATCTCGTAAAAGATTGCGCTCGGCAATGGAAAATTCCTTTTGCCGCCAAAGCGCCACCGACCCGATCAAACGTTGGCCGATCACCAACGGAATGCACATCCAAACATTGGTCCCGGATTTCATGCTGCCATAGGGCAGATGATCCCAATTCTGCTGGCCGCGTACCACCAGGATCTCAGCCAGCGAACGGTTCATCCTCCGCAGAACGGGATTCTCCTCGATCGAAAGGGATATGCCTTTGGACTTCGGCGCATTCCATTCGGCTTGAATGTCCAAGGTTTCGCCGCGGCGGACGGCAAGCCATGCGCCTTGAAAATTCACAGATTGGACAAAGGTCCCGAGAACCTTATCCAGCGCAAGGGGAAGGTCAAAGGGCAGGCCAGATTGAAGTTCGGGAAAGAGCGCTTGTGTCGGTGCGGCCAATCGTCCGGCAAGCAACGAGGTCATCAACTTCCAGATGCGCTGGGCATTGGTCGATTGTTCATCCGCACCGACCAGGACGACCTGGGAGGTTCCAGTGATGGGAAATGCGAATAAGCGCGATGTGCCGATGGTCTTGTTGGTCGGAGTGGCCGTAGACCGCGAGTACCCCCCGCTCAGGGCGCCGCACAGCCAGGCATCCACAGCCATCAGACTCATGATGCCCATTAACTCATTTTGAGATGTCTTATTGAGGTGATAAGAAGACAGGAGCAGCCACGTACCGCCGACCCTGTCGGCGTGAACTGCCCAGACTGCCTCTGTAAGTTGTACTGCGTCTTTGAGTTGGGTTTCAATGCCAGTAGTTTCGGTTTGCATGGTTGACACTCAAATTATACACATCGGGTTGCAAATTGTGCTTTTTATTCTTATTTTGTGACGTTGATATTATACAATAGCCGGAATGGTAAAATACCACTCCCATGACAGAGATAATCGTGATCGGTGGCGGTCTTGCAGGCAGTGAAGCGGCCTGGCAGATCGCCCAACAAGGCTTAAAGGTAAAACTGTATGAAATGCGGCCCTCCATACCAACGGGCGCCCACACAGGCGGTGACCTGGGAGAACTGGTTTGTTCCAATTCCCTCGGCTCCAGCCTGCCGGACCGGGCTTCGGGTGTGCTCAAAAATGAGTTGCGCCGGTTGAACTCCATGCTGCTGGATTGCGCCGAAGAGACGGCCATCCCCGCCGGGGCAGCATTGGCCGTGGACCGTGAAGCCTTTGCACGGCGTATCACCGAACGGATCGAATCTCATCCCTACATTCAATTGATCCGCACAGAGATGAAAGAAATACCCGATTCTCTCGTGGTCATTGCCAGCGGACCACTCACTTCGGATAGCCTGTCAAGGTCTATTGCCAAACTTAGCGGTGATGAGCATCTGTTCTTTTTCGACGCCATATCCCCCATCGTTCGCTCAGACAGCATCAATATGGAGATCGCGTTTCGCGCCTCGCGTTACAACAAGGGCGAACACGATGAAGGTGATTACATCAACTGTCCTTTTACAAAGGAACAATATCTCGACTTCGTCAGCGCCTTGCGGTCAGCAGAACGCATCGAATTGCATTCTTTTGAAGAGGCCATCCGCTCCGGCGTGAAGGCGGGCCACTTCTTTGAAGGCTGCCTCCCGGTGGAAGTCATTGCCGAGCGCGGGGAAGATTCACTGGCCTATGGTCCGATGAGGCCGGTCGGTCTGCGCGACCCACACACGGAAAAGCGGCCGTATGCAGTGGTGCAGCTACGGCAGGACAACCTTGCCGGAAGTCTGTATAACATCGTCGGCTTTCAAACCAACTTGAAATTCCCCGAACAGCGCCGCGTTTTGCGGATGATCCCCGGCCTTGAGAACGCGGAGTTCGAGCGCTACGGGCAGATGCATCGCAATACGTTCATCGCTTCGCCGAAACTGATCCGCCCCACACTTCAGCATAACAGTCGCGAAGACCTTTTCTTTGCGGGTCAGATCGTCGGCGTGGAAGGATACATGGGCAACATCGCCACTGGCCTGCTGGCGGGTCTCAATGCTGCGCGCCTGCAAAAAGGCCAGTCCCTGCTCACTCCTCCGCCCGAGACCATGATCGGCTCGTTATGTCATTACATCACACATGCAGACTTGAAAGACTTCCAACCGATGAAGGCAAATTTTGGGATCCTTCCGGAACTTGTCACTACCAAAAAGATCGGCAAACGTGAAAGAGGACAGGCATACGCGGATAGGGCAGCGCAAGCCCTGGATGTCTATCTGGAACAAAACGCATGAGCAGGCGCGCCGTCATTTTCTACCTTTCGGTGATCGCCTTGCTGTTAATCGTCACAGTGGGATGGTATGCCGCTTCTTTCCTGACCGTGAAGTCGGTGCCGCTTTCCTTTGATGGTTCCAACGCCTATGCCGATGTGCAGACTCAAGTTTCCTTCGGGGAGAGAACGCCCGGGTCGGCCGGTCATGTTCAAGTCCGGGAATGGATGCGCACTGAACTGGAATCCGCTGGCTGGGAGGTGGAAGTCCAGCAGACAGAGCGCATGGGACATTCCATTTACAATCTTATTGCAAAACGCGGCAACACCCCACAGATCATCCTGGGCGCGCATTATGATTCAAGAATGTTCGCAGACCAGGACCCGGATGTAAGCAAACGTAACGACCCTGTGCCAGCCGCAAACGATGGTGCATCCGGCGTGGCCGTGCTGATCGAGTTGGCACGCACGCTACCGAAAGATACGGTGCCCGTCTGGCTTGTTTTTTTCGACGCGGAAGATAACGGGCATATCGAGGGCTGGGATTGGATCTTGGGTTCACGCGCGTTCGTGGAGGATACTGCCCTGCATCCCCAGGCTGCTGTCATCGTGGACATGATCGGGGATGCCAACCTGAATATTCATCTCGAAAAGAACTCCGACCCGATCATCCGCGCCGAGATCTGGGAGACCGCTGATGCGCTTGGGTACGGCGATGTATTCATCAACACCGAGAAATTCAGCATGCTGGACGATCACACGCCTTTCCTCGAGGCCGGCATCCCGGCGGTCGACATTATCGACTTTGATTACCCCTACTGGCATACCACCCAGGATACGCCGGATAAGGTCTCCACGGAAAGCCTGCACGCCGTC
>DAOQBX010000035.1:0-9063 GCA_035340155.1 Anaerolineales bacterium
GCGTGCTCTCTTCGATCTATCTCAACCCACTGGATGAAGAAAAGACCAACCTGCGCCTGCTCAAACGCTGGCGCGAAGTTCAAGCCAATGAAGTGCGCTACAAGGAATATTTCCTTGATGACGCCAAATATGTTGTGGTCGGTTTCGGCACAGCAGGACGTGTGGCGCTCTCCGCCGTCCGCGAAGCGCGCGCGCAAGGTATCAAGGTCGGGTTGTTAAGACCGATCACCGTCAGCCCGTTCCCTTACGAAGCGCTGGAAAAACTCATCCCACAGACCGAAGCGTTCCTCGTCGCCGAGATGAACATGGGACAGATGCTGGACGATGTGCTGCTGACCGTGCGCGGGCGAGTCCCGGTCGAATTCTATGGAAGGCCCGGCGGTGTGGTTCCCTTCCACGATGAAATCCTGGATGAAATTCACCGCATCGCATCTGGACCTTTGACTGTTCAGACCGACCCCAGAGAATCCTGGCTGACAAGGATGACTGCATAATGGCTACTCCCAATCTTGTTTACGAACGTCCCGATGCCTTTACCGACATGCCCACCCATTACTGCCCGGGTTGTACCCACGGCGTGGCGCACAGGCTGATCGCAGAAGTGCTCGAAGAAATGGACCTGATCGGAAAGACCATTGGCGTTGCGCCGGTGGGATGCTCCGTCTTTGCTTACAATTATTTCGATACCGATTTCGTCGAAGCCCCGCATGGACGCGCTCCCGCCATGGCAACCGGTGTGAAGCGTGTGCTGCCAGACCGGGTAGTCTTCACCTACCAGGGCGACGGCGACCTGGCCTCCATCGGCATGGGTGAGATCGTCCACGCCGCCGCACGCGGAGAGAACATCACGGTCATCTTCATCAACAACGCCAACTTCGGCATGACCGGCGGTCAGATGGCACCCACCACTCTGCCAGGTATGAAGACCTCCTCTTCTGTGAACGGGCGCGATGTGGAAACACAGGGCTATCCCATCAAGGTTTCGGAGATGCTCTCTACTTTGGATGGCGTGGGCTATTGTGTGCGCCGCTCGCTGCACGACCCGAAGAACATCCGCATGGCAAAGAAAGCCATCCGCACCGCCTTCGAAACTCAGGTACGCGGGCTTGGCTTCTCGCTGGTGGAACTGCTCTCCACTTGTCCCACCAACTGGGGCATGACCCCGGTCAACTCCTTGAAGTTCGTGGACGAGCACATGCTTCCTGCCTATCCGCTGGGTGATTACAAGATCAGCGATGCGATCAAACAGATAAAAGTTTAATGTCGTTGCGAGAGCGCCCGCCCGAAGGAACCTCATAATTATCTGGAGATTGCTTCGTCGCGAAAAGCAGGAGCGCTTTCTCGCAATGACATGGAGATAACCATGCAAAAAGAAATCATCATCGCAGGGTTCGGTGGACAGGGCGTTCTATTCAGCGGCCAGGTGCTGGCCTATGCCGCTATGGACAACGGCCTGGACGTGACCTGGATCCCCTCATACGGTCCCGAAATGCGCGGCGGCACGGCTAACTGCACCGTGGTGGTCGCCGACCATGAGATCGGCTCGCCTCTGGTCAAGAATCCGCCGCTGGCCATTGCCCTTAACCTGCCCTCTTTTGACAAGTACGAATCCACCCTGGCAACTGGTGGAACGCTTATCGTCAACAAATCCATGGTGGATCACAATCAGCGGCGTAACGATATTCATGTTATTTTTGTGCCGTGCAATGAGATCGCCGAAGAGATCGGTGACCGCAAACTGGTCAATATGGTGGCGGTTGGCGCGCTGCTCTCTGCGTTGCCGGAGATCAAGATCGTGGATGTCGAAAAGGCGTTGGAGGGTCACCTGCCAGCCCGCCACAAACACCTGCTGCCCAAGAATTACGAAGCCCTCAAACGCGGCTTCGAGTATGCCCAAAAGGAATGGGATAAAGTCCCGGCGTAAGCGTGGGAAGCGCGGGGGTTCAGCGAAGCCCGTCCTCCTTAGAAACGGAGGCGGGCTTTTTGTTTAATTTGATCACCATTTGCAGCCCGCCTTCGGTCAAGTTACGCGCTTCGATCATTCCACCTTGAGATTCCACCAGCTGTTTCGAGATTGCCAATCCCAGGCCGGTTCCGCCTGATGCGCGTGAGCGGGACTTGTCCTTGCGCCAAAACCGGTCAAAGATGAAGGGCAGGTCCGCTTCGGGAATGCCGGCACCATTATCATTGACGGTGAGCAGTACGCCATCCATGGTTTCTTCGGCCGTCAGCCACACTCGTCCACCTTCCGGAACGTACCTCAACGCATTACCAACGAGGTTTCCCAGTACCTGCTCAAATCGCTGTGAATCGAGGAAGGCGGAAAGATCCCCTTGCGTATTGGTAATTGAAAGCGAAATATTTTTTTCCTGCGCTTCCGCAGAGAAAAGTTCAACGACCCGTTCGAGCACACGTTCAACATTTACATGGGATAGATCGAACTGCAATTGGCGCGACTCTGCCAGCGTGAGCAATCGCAGGTCATCCACTAAACGTTCGAGCACATAGGTTTGCTCAAGCGCCAATGAAACCTGCGGGCCGTTCTCGGGGTAAATACCATCTACGATCCCTTCGAGGCGACCGCGAATGACTGAAAGCGGTGTACGGAGTTCATGGGCAATATCTGCCAGCAGATCACGGCGTTCACGATCATTGCGTTCGAGCGAAGACGCCATCTCGTTGAAGTTCTCCGAGAGGCTGCGCAAGTCTTGAGGCCCTTCGGTTGAAATGCGGGTTTCCAGCTTCCCATCTGCCACCGCGCGCGCAGCATAGATCACTTCCGCAAGCGGGTTGACAAAGCGGCGCGTGAGCACGAAGGCGATCACCACCACCAATAAACCAAGCGAAAAGGAAATGCCCGCAACTGGAAAAAGAATTCCAACGGCCATACGCCCGCGCCACTCAAGCGGCAGCGGGTTGATCACCAGCGTCCCAATCGATTGGCCATTTTGCAGGAGTTGAAAACGGATGTCGCTGGTTTTGAAGTTGTAGCGTGAACCCACCGTCGCAGCAGAAGCCACTCCCCCGTCAAGAAGGATGCGGTCGTCTTTGTCCAGCAGCAAGGTATATTCTGGCGGAAAGGAATCATAGGTCTGAAACTCTGCTTCGATCCCATCCCAGCCGCCATGCCCCTGGTAATAACCTTCGAGGTATCCAATGAGAGGGAAACGCATACCCGCCGCGCTCGTATAATTTGTGAGCACATAAGCGGTCACAAGCGGGAATAGGACCATCAAAAGCAGCAGGACGGCAAGAAAAGCACGGCCAAGCAACGTCAACAAGCGCAGGCGGATCTGACGGACGGAATTCATACAGCCTCAAATTTATAGCCCACACCATGTACAGTGACGATGAGATCGTCGGGTTCCAGTTTATGGCGCAGGTTACGGATATGGGAATCAATGGCGCGCTCGTAACTTTCAAAAGCAACCCCATGCGCAGCGGTGAGCAATTGGTTGCGGGAAAAAATACGACCAGGCTGACCCATCAGGGTCGCCATGATCTCAAACTCGGTCGGGGTGAGCTGCACCGTACGCTCCGCAATATGGACCTCGTAGTGGGCTCTATCCAATGACACATTCTCAACCCGGATAACCTCTGACGCCGTATCGCCGCCGATGCGACGCAGCACCACCTTCACCCGCGCCACCAATTCGCGCGGGCTGAACGGTTTGGTGATGTAGTCGTCGGCGCCGATCTCCAACCCGACCAGCTTATCGGTCTCCTCCACTCGCGCTGTGAGCATGATGATGGGTACATTGCTTTCACGGCGGATCTCGCGACAAAGATCAAGGCCATCCATACCCGGCATCATCAGGTCCATAACGATCAAGTCCGGTTTTTCGCGGCGCGCCACAGTCAGACCTTGAAGGCCGTCTTTAGCTGTGACCACCTCAAAGGCAGAAGCCTTCAGATAATCACGGCTGATCTCAAGGATCTCGGGCTCATCGTCAATGAGAAGGATTTTCTTGGGCATAAAACCTTTTTACCACAGAGTAGAACAAGTCTATAGGCTTGTTCTACTCACTCATATCTCAGCGCCACCATTGGGTGCAAGTTGGCGGCACGGAACGCGGGATACAAACCAAAAAAGATGCCGATGGCCAGCGCAAAGAAAAATGCCATCAGGATCGAATCTGCCGTGATGACGGAGGCGATCAGACCGGACACACTGAAAGCCAGCGCGATCCCAACCCCAAGCAGAATACCAACAAACCCACCCAACAAACTAAGTGTGACCGTTTCGATCAGGAACTGCGTGAGGATCTGATTCTTTGTCGCCCCAACGGCTTTGCGCAGGCCGATCTCCTTTGTCCGTTCGGTGACAGAGACCAGCATGATGTTCATGATGCCAATGCCGCCTACAAGCAGGGATATGCCTGCGATCGCTCCGAGAAATATGGTCAGCGTTTGAGTGACGGTATTGAGGGTTTCCAAGGTATCAGACTGGCTCATCACGTTAAAGTCCAGTTCATCGGTGGTCTTGAGTTCATGCGAACGGCGCAGCATATATTCCACTGTCGCAGAGACCGTATCCATATCTTTGTCATTCGTCACCGAGACAAGGATATTGTTCACCATTTTTTTGCCGTTGTACATGGCATTCTCGCCAAAGAGTTTGGCGTACCCGGTCTCGATCGGGATAAATACATTCTCGTCCGGCGAGCCAATGGATGCGCCTTTGGACTCCAACACACCCACCACCTGAAATTTCAGGCCGTTGATCGAAATGGTCTTACCCAGCGGAGAAAGATCGCTAAACAGATCTTCTGCCACCGAAGCTCCCAACACCGCCACAAGATTCTGGGATTTGTTGTCCGCCTCCTTGATGAAACGGCCTTCCGCCACGCTAAAAGAGCGAACATCCTTGTGCGCCTCCATCACACCGATGGTTAGGGCGCTGAAACTCTCGTCACCAAATTTGACCGTGTAACTGGCCTGATAGACCGGCACAATTTCTGAAATATTGCTGGTCAGGCCGCGCTCCAGCAATTGATAGTCAGCGTAATATAAATGACTGGTCTGTTGCGAACCCGCACTGAGCGCGGCCGGACCGGCTTGCATCCGGCCTGGCGAAATGGTCAACAGGTTCGAGCCTCCACTTTGGATCTGGCTGGTAATGCTGGCCGTGGCCCCCTCGCCGATGGAGAGCAGCGCCACTACCGTCGCGACACCGATGACAATACCAAGGATTGTCAGCACCGAACGCATTTTGTTCGCGCGCAGAGCACGCAGGGCGATCTTGAGATTTTCTGAAAATAACATATTGATTTCCTCTCTGTCATTGCGAAGAGCGTCCTTGTTTTTCGCGACGAAGTAATCCCGTACAGATCGAAGATTGCTTCGCCAGGCTGACGCCCTCGTCACAATGACAGGTTAATCTACTCTTCCATCCGCGCCGTCCCCGCCTTGATGGGGTTGGGATTCACCTCGTCCGAAATGATCCTTCCATCCGAAAGGCGGATAATGCGTTCGGTATGACGCGCCACATGCGCATCGTGAGTCACAAGGATGACCGTCTGCCCGTTCTCGCGATGCAGGCTTTGGAACAATTCCATGATCTCCACACCAGTCTTGCTATCCAGCGCTCCGGTGGGTTCATCGGCCAACAAAATGGCGGGCTCGTTCACGATGGCCCGCGCAATTGCCACGCGCTGTTGCTGCCCACCCGAGAGTTCATTGGGTGCATGGTGCGTACGCTGTCCAAGTCCCACGCGCTCAAGCGCCTTCACCGCACGGGCATCGCGTTCCTTGCCCGAAATTCCCGCATACGTCAACGGTAATTTGACATTCTCCAACGCACTTGTCCGCGCCAGCAGATTGAATTGCTGAAATACAAAGCCGATCTTTCGCCCGCGCACATCGGCAAGGCGGGTCTCGTCCATGTTCTCAACTGAAACATCGTCAATGGTATATCGTCCGCTGGTGGGTACATCAAGGCAACCGATAATGGACATCAATGTGCTCTTGCCGGAACCTGACGGTCCCATGATCGCGACCATCTCGCCCTTCTCAATGGTGAAGCCGACCCCATCCAATGCACGGACCTCATTCTCACCCATCTGATATACCTTGGTCAAATCTTCCACATGGATCATTGATTGCCTCCAAACGGATTGGGCGCCTCAAAACTGCTTGCACGCGCCGTGGTCACCACATCGCCTTCGCGCAGGTCACCGGTCACAACCACCATCTCACCCACGATCTCTCCACCGACCACATCCACACGCTCCGTGGTCTCACCACGCACCACCCACACATACTCACCATTCACATCGTTCTGGATCGCCGTAATCGGCACGGCCAACACATCGGCCCGGTCTCCGATCTGGATCACAATGTTCATGGTTGACCCAAGCGGCAGGAAAGACTCTCCTTCAGGTTTATCCAGGGTCACCCGCACGTCATACTTGATGATCCCGGAAACCGCCCGTCCCACCGGGTTGATGGATTCCACGATACCGGTAAATACAACTTCGGGCAACGCGTCCGACTCAGCCGAAACTTGATCGCCAACCTGAACTTTGGCAATATCTGATTCATCCACCTGTGCATCGACATGCAGGTTTCCCAGGTCGGCAATGTTGATCGACAGATCGCCCGTACTGACCACATCTCCCATCACCTGTTCCACCGAAAGCACCTGTCCATCGAATGGCGCGATGATGCTCATGGTATTGACCGTTGCCTGCGCCGCATCCACTTTGGCCTGGGCGGCGATCACATCCTGTGAGTTATCACCAGCCAGCAGGCGGTCATACTCGCGCTGGGCATCTTCGTATTTAGCCTTCTTCAACGCAAGATCGTTCTGCGCCTCAATGATCCAATCTTCGGGGGCGGGACCTTTGAAGGTCTCGGTATCGTAGTCATAAGCCCAGCCATTGCCACGTCGGATCAGTTTGGCAAGGTACTTTGTCTGCGGAATACGTTTGTCGTTCTGCAAATAGGTCAGGTAATCTTCGGCATCTTGGTATTCTTCCTGGGCATCCTTTAGGGTAATGGCTGCTTGCGCAAGGTCAGTACCGGAGTCAAGCAGGTCCTCCAGATTTTGCTGAGCAGTGATCAAGTCGGCTTGCGCTGAGACGATGCTGGCGGAGGTGCTGGTCGGGTCGAGGGTCAAAAGCACATCACCCGCTTTCACGAAATCCCCCGGCTGCACATGAACATCAGCCACCGTTCCGCTCGCCTTCCAATTCAGGCTGGCAAAGGGTTGTGCTTCGAGGCTGCCGGTCGAGTCGACGGTTTCTGTCAGCGTAAGTGAAACCACCTGGGCAGATTCTGCTACGGCGGAGTCTGATGCGTTTACGCTGGAAAGCGATCCGAGCAGCAAGGCGACGATCACCACCACACCGGAGGCGATCCACCAGAATTTTTTATTTTTTAACAAATTCGACATTTGACTTCTCCTTGAACGTTTTCCACAGGATACTTTCCAAATGTGCAGAAATTATGCAGGCCAAAAGGACATTTGTGGAGATTGTGGTTAAAATAGGCTCATGAAATTCGAGACTTTGCAAAATGTAACCCTGCCCAAGATCGGCTTTGGCACGTGGCGGATCGGCGGCGGTTCATACCCCAACCCGAAAATGGACGCCCCTTCCCTGGCGGCCCTGCGTGCCGCGCTGGAGGTTGGCTACACCCATTTCGATACGGCGGAGATGTACGCGAACGGCCGCAGCGAAGAACTGGTCGGGCAGGCCGTGCGTGAGTCACGCATCGCGCGGGAGGCGTTATTCATCACTTCCAAGGTCATGCCTTCGCATTTACATTATGACGATGTGTTGAGATCTTGCGAGGATTCCCTAAGCCGCCTGAAAATGGAGTACGTGGACCTGTATCTTATCCACTGGCCCAGCGCCGGGGCAAAATACGAAGAGACCTTCCGCGCTTTGAACAAACTGGTGCAGGATGGCAAGATAAGGCATCTTGGCGTGAGCAACTTCAACCTGAAACTTCTCAAGCAGGCACAGGCGCTTTCCGAAACACCCATCCTCACCAATCAGGCGCCGTATAGTTTTTCTGACCGCTCCTACATCCGCAACGGGGTACTGGAATATTGTCAGCAGAACGGTATTTTTTTCACCGCTTATTCCCCCGTGGATGAGGGCAATTTGAAGACCGGAAAATCGCTGGAAGCCATTGCTCACTTGCGCGGACTCTCCACTTATCAAGTTGCGCTGGCCTGGATCATCTCAAAACCCAGTATCATCACCATCCCCATGTCGGCCAACCCGGCGCACATCCGCGAGAATTTCGAGGCTGCCGAAATCGAATTGAGCGAGGATGAGATAAAGCAATTGAACGCTGTATAAAACAGATCGAGAAACGAGAACTACTTTATGAGTTTGCCTGAGATTGAGATCATTGAAACAACAGAGACCGACCTTGAACCGCTTTACCGCATCATCATCCACAACGACGATGTCACACCGATGGACTTCGTGGTGGAGGTGCTCAAGCAGATCTTCTTCCTCGCCAACGATCGCGCGGCAGATATCATGCTGACCGCGCATATCAAGGGCTCGGCTTACGTGCAATCCCTGCAACGGGCAGAAGCGGAGAAACGCGTACAGCGCGCGCATCAGGCCGCGGGGATGGAAGGCTATCCCCTGCATTTTTCGGTCGAGCGCGAATGAAGTCAGCCCTCGACACTCTCACCGGGATCAACCTTGACGACCTCGTGTCTTCGTTCGGCTGGCAGAGATATCCACCATTGGCTGCAGCGCTGCGCCGACTTTTCATCCGCCCGGCGCGCAAGTTCGCAAGCATCATGCTGGATTACGATGATTCAGTCGGGCAGAGTAATTTGGCTGAAGCCTCGCGCAGGATCATGCGCAAATACTTTGTCCGCGATGTGCGTGTACATGGACGCGAAAATTTGCCGCAGAATGGCGCGGCCTTGTTCCTTTCCAATCACCCCGGCATGGCTGATACGCTGAGTCTCTTCGCAGCCATCGACCGGCCCGATCTGCGGATCATCGCCATACAACGCCCATTCCTCGAATCGCTGCAGAACACCACCCGCCAGTTATTTTTCATCGACGATGACCCGGCCAAACGCAT
>DAOQBX010000036.1:0-8972 GCA_035340155.1 Anaerolineales bacterium
GATCCTTATAAATAATGGTACATGGTGTGGCTGAGAACCACTTCGCCCGTTTCGAGCAGCAACAGCCCGGCAAGATCAGGGTGTGATTCGATCCACTCCAGACCTTTTTCGCGGCCGAGGATGAAGGCGGTCTTTGCCGCCGCTTCGGCTTCCATAACTGTGGGCGCTACCACGGTGACCCGGAGCAGGTCCGTCTCTGCGGGCTGACCCGTCAGCGGGTTGATGATGTGGTGCTGCATCAGGTCGTTGCGATTCCAAGCCCGGCGATCTTTGCCAGAGGTGGCACCCCCGCCGTTGGTTACGAACAGGGTGGTGAAATCGGTCTTCATCCCAAAGGGATTCGATACACCGATCTCCCAGGGATTACCATCCAGCCGGGGGCCATGAATGGAAATATCGCCTCCGGCGTTCATCAGGCAGGGGCCGAGTTTCTTGAGCCTTTCCATCGCCTGATGCGCAGACCAGCCTTTGGCCACGCCGCCAAAATCCAGGCGAACTCCTTGCGGCAGATTGATGGTGTGGCGGACAGGGTCTGCCACCACCATTGAAAGAGGATGCGTCATCACGCGAGAGGGAAGCATCCAGTTGGTCTGTTCCAGCGAAAGAAAATCAAAGGGGCGGTCATAGCCGGATTCGAGCATGGCATCCAACACGGTGGGAGTGACGAGGCCTTCGCTAAAGTCATCGGCCCACATGGCAGCCTGGAACACATCCCACAGCGTCTGACTGACCTCTGTCGGCTGGTCAAAGGTTCGGTTCAGGCGGGATAGTTCACTGTCCAGCCTGAAGCGGCTGAGAGATTGTTCCCAGCCTTCGAACCAAACCGGGACTTCGTCCAGGATAAGCGGAACAGATTCCGAATCTGAATCCATAATGGCAAGCATGTCGCTGCCCATGGCGCGGAAAGATAGTCGGTGATACATGGCTTAGGAAGAACCTGTGGATGCCGGAGGTTGGGAGGGAGCGCCTCCACCGCCGCCACCATTATCTTCTTCGTTATTCTTATTACCGCCGCCACCTTGTTTGCGCTTGACGATCACTTGCGGCTGCGGGGCAACCCCACCAAAGAGGATCTTGTACCCTACAGGCGGCATAGTGATAGCCAGTGTAGGTTCAGGCTCAGGTGTAGTGGTCGGGACGGTCGTGGGCGGAACGATCAGCGCCTGTTCGGCAGCCTTCTCATCCGCTTTGACCTTATCCGGGCCTGCAAACATGTTCCAGAACGCGATCACGGAAGTCATGGAGATCGCCGCGATGGCCATCTGCACATCGGACCATTTGTTATTTGCTTTGGGGGCCATAAGACACCTCCTGATTAATCATCATCATCGTCGTGCTCTTCATGGTCTTCCCCTCCGCCACTGTTTTGGGAAGCATTTCCACCTGTATTTCCATCGCCATCGTTATTATTTTTATTCTTCTTGGGCTTTTGCTCCACCACGACCACAGGCTGGATCTTGGTATTGGCGATCACTGCACCGAACGAGTTCACATAGACCAGGTCGCCAGAACTAAAGGTCACCAGATATGCGGGCGCGCCTTCATAATCCACCACTTCAACGCTATAGACGGCCGTGTCGCCGAGAAAATCAATGGCGGCAGTTGTCGCCTGTTCGGGAGTCACCACCATGGGGGCGGGCGCTGCGGTCGGGATCTCTACAGTAGGGGCCGCATTCATGATCTGCTGATCGACCACCGGCGTTGCCGTTTCTTCTACGGCCGCCTTCACAACCTGTTGATAAGCCGAAACCACCCCAAAGACCGTTGCCAACATGAATACGGTCAACATCGCAGAAATGAACAGTGTGCTTTTTCTCATTTTCAATACTCCTTTTCAGCCGTCTTATAAGAGGCTGATTTCTTGGTAGGTCGGAGAACGTGAAAAAAAGTTACTCTGCGATAAATTAACAAGCCATGAGAGAATGCGGCTATACAGGCGGTATCGCATTCATAAAACAATAAAAACAAATGATTCATGGGTGTTTTCATCGAATAACCGATCAAAAGGTCATTATTGGGAAATCTTCGATAGTACTTTTGTCCCCTGCGATTCATCGATTAAAAATTATTTTTACAAAAATGTCGAAGCAGAATCCGTGCAGCCACAGGTTGATTTTCTAATCTATTTCCAATCTAATGGAAAATCGTCTTACAAAGGCGCACTCGGTTTTGTTATATAATCATTTTTATGCAAAGACTAAAAAGTATCGACAAGCGTTGGCTGATTCTTGTGGTCGTCGCTCTCGGCCTTGGCATCGCTTTACTCCCGCCAGTGCGCAGCCGCCTTTCCATTCAATACGAACTGTTGCGCTCGCGCATTGTATATTTCTTTAACCCGCCCAGCGAGGCGGTATTCGAGCCCAGTGAACAAAATCCGCTGACCATTGAGACCGCGGTCGGCACGGCACGCGCCGCGATGTTGTTGACGTTAACTCCCGAAGTAACCGTGACGTCCACGCCCAAGGCCGGCCCCACCGCCAGGCCAAAGGTCACTTCCACGCCGGTACCGGACACGGTGATCCTGCCGGGTGTGACCTACGTCGATCAACATGGGCGCTGGAACTATTGCGGCCCCGCCAACCTGACCATGGCTCTCAAATTCTGGGGCTGGAAAGGCGACCGCGACGATGTGGCCAAGGTGGTCAAGCCGGGTTCACCCGACACCAAGTTGAACTTCATCGAGCGCGGCCTGCCCGATAAGAATGTGATGCCCTACGAACTGGCAGACTTCGTCAATATTGAGACGGAATATCGCGCCCTCTTCCGCCTCGGCGGCGACATGGATCTGATCAAGCGGTTGATCGCAGCCGGGTATCCGGTCATTGTGGAAAAAGGTTATTACGAGCGCGATTACACGGGCAAGATCGACTGGCTCGGTCATTACCTCTTTACCACCGGCTATGACGACGCCCGCGGTGGATTCATCGTGCAGGATGCCTACCTCAAACCCGGCAAAGACCTGCTCAGCAAATATCAGGATTACGAGGACGGCTGGCGCTCCTTCAATTATCTATTCATTGTGGTCTATCCCGCCGACCGGGAGACAGATGTTTTGAACATCCTTGGCCCCTGGCAGGATGAAAATTGGGCGGCGCGTCATGCCCTTGAGATCGCGGAAGAGGATATCCAAACGATCAAAGGCAACAACCTTTTCTTTGCCTACTTCAACAAGGGAACGAGTCAGGTCGCCCTGAATCAATACGCCGACGCATCACTCGCCTACGATAATGCCTTCCGCCAATACTCCAGTTGGGACACGACCAAAGGCAACCGCCCCTTCCGCATGATGTGGTATCAGACCGGCCCCTACTTTGCCTATTACTACGCTGCGCGCTATCAAGATGTCATCAACCTCGCGAACACGACCTTGTACGACACCATCTCCAAACCCACGCTCGAAGAGTCCCTGCTCTGGCGCGGCCGCGCCTACTACATGATCGGGGAAACCAAATCGGCAGTGGATGATTATCGCGCTGCATTGCAGGTCCACACAAATTGGTTCCCGGCTGTACAAGCCTTGCAAGAGTTGGGAATCCAGCCCTGATGAAAATCCTTCATTTCGCCGATGCCCATATTGATATGGCCAATTACGGACGGCATGACCCTGTCTCCGGTCTGCCGTTGCGTGTGCTGGATTTTCTCAAGTCATTAGACACCATCGTAGATACCGCCATTGAACGCAAAGTGGATCTGGTCATCTTCGCGGGGGATGCCTATAAAGACCGCTCCCCCGCGCCGACCTTTCAACGGGAATGGGGCAGGCGCATCATGCGATTGTCTCAGGCAAAGATCCCCACTCTGTTACTAGTGGGCAACCACGACATTTCCCCCTCCATCGGGCGCGCGCACGCCTTGCAGGAGTTCAAGACCCTGCAGGTGCCGTTCATCAAAGTGCTGGATGCGCCCACGCTTCTGACCCCCGACGAAGTATGGGGTCTGCCCATTCAGGTGATCGCCATGCCGTGGGTGGCCCGCTCCGGACTGATGGCGAATCTCGAAATGAGTGCCGACAAACCGGAGGAGATCTACTCGAACATCGAAACGCGAATTTCGGATCTGATGGAAGATATGCTCTCACGAACGGATGATTCCCTTCCCGTCGTTCTCACGGCTCACGCCTCCATCGAAGGGGCAAAGTTCGGCGGTGAGCGTTTGGTCATGCTCGGCAATGACCTAGTGCTCTCCGGCTCGCTGGTGAAGAACCCGAAATTCAACTATGTGGCCATGGGACACATCCACAAACCGCAGGATGTGAACGAAGGCAAGCAGCCGCCGGTGATCTACCCTGGTTCCATTGAGCGCGTGGATTTTGGCGAAGCGAAGGAAGATCGCTTCTTCGTCATTGCGGATGTGGAAGCAGGCCGCGACACCGAGGTGGAGTGGATCCAACTCACAGGGGTGAGAAGGTTCATAGACCGCCGCGCAACTCTAAGGTCCAGCGAGAACGTGACCGAGGCGCTTAAGCGGGAACTGCCCACAGCGAAGGAAATGTCTGAGGCCATTATCCGGCTTTCGGTGGAATATCCCCGTGAATGGGATGCGCTGATCGACGAATCCGCTTTGAGGAAACATGCCGGGGACGCGTTCGAGTTCCATCTTGTAAAGCGGCCGCAGATCGAGTCGCGTGTGCGCATTCCGGAGGGGCAGGTGGTCAGCAGCCTCAGCCCGCTGGACTTGTTGGAGCAGTACTTGAACTCGGCCAAGGTCGCGAATGTGGAGGAGTTGAAGACTCTCGCGCAGGAGATCGTCTCGGAAGACACGCTTGAACCCTGACACTTGACACTTCTCTTCGGACACCTGATACTTGGGCATCCCAACCTCGCGAGGTCAGAATGTCCAAAGAACAATCTCGTTACCGCTGGTTCGTCGTCGTTGTGTTCTTCTTTTTCATGCTGCTGCACCAGACCGACAAATTGATGATCGGTTCGTTGCAGGTGCAGATCAGCAAGGATTTTGGTATCGACAACACACAATGGGGGTTGGTTAACTCTGGCGCTCTAATCGTTGCGACCGTGCTTTATCCGATCTGGGGTTATCTATATGACCGCTATTCGCGCACCAAGTTGCTTTCATTGGCATCGTTCATTTGGGGTTCGACCACCTGGCTGAATGCCATCGTCCGCAGTTTCGGGGGCTTCCTCACCACACGCGCTTCAACCGGCATCGACGACTCTTCCTACCCCGGCCTGTACACGCTCATCGCCGATTATTTCGGGCCCAACCTGCGCGGCAAGATCTACGGCATTCTGCAACTGGCGCAGCCCATCGGCTACCTGCTCGGGATGATCCTGGCCCTGATGGTGGCGCCCGCCATCGGCGGATGGCGCAGCGTGTTCTACATCACCGGCTCGCTGGGGTTGGTCATCGCAGTCTTGATCTTCTTCGGCGTGAAGGAAATGCCGCGCGGCAAAGCCGAACCTGAATTTGAGAACATGGCCGAGATGCAGACCTTCAAATTCTCGTGGACCGAAGCGAAGGAGATCTTCAAGAAGAAGACCATGTGGTTCGTTTTCTTGCAGGGTTTTGCAGGTGTCTTCCCGTGGAACGTCATCACCTTTTTCTTCTTCGCCTACCTGGAGAAGGAACGCGGCTACGATGCGAACAGCATCCTGTTCACCATGGCGCCGGTCATCCTCATCCTCGCCAGCGGATATTTCGTTGGCGGCGCGCTGGGCGACTTTGCCTTCAAGCGCACCAACAAAGGCCGCATCATTGTTTCGAGCATCGGTGTGTTGATGGGCGCGCTCTTCATGTACCTCGCCATCACCACGCCCATTGAAGCCAAGAACCAGTTCTTCATCTTGATGTGCCTGACCGCCATCTTCATGCCGCTCTCTTCCGCCAACGTCATTGCCACCGTGTACGATGTGACCGTGCCCGAGGTCCGCTCGACAGCGCAGGCGGTGGAATATTTTATTGAAAACGCGGGCGCGGCTTTTGCCCCCATCATTACCGGCGTGATCGCCGATGCCATCAGCCTGCAGACCGCCATCCTGCTCATCTGCACCGTGTCCTGGGGCCTGTGCTTCCTCTTCTATATTGGCGCGATCTTCACCATCGACAAAGACACCCAACACCTCCGCAACCAAATGGCCGAACGCGCAAAATCGATGTAGGCAAAGAACTCAGATGGAATCGAAGCAAACTCGATCGGAAGACGCAGCCTACAAGGTTGCGCAAAATGCCATCTCCGGGCAGGAGACCATTCGCTGGGTCGGGATCCCAGACCCGCTGCATGCCATCCGCAAGACCTGGCTCGTCAGCGCAATTGGCCTGATCTTCGGCGCTTTCGTATATTTCATCTTCTCCAGGATGATGGCCTTCGATACCAGAGGGCCGTTCACGCTGCAGCCAAGTTCGAACTTTAAGGTATTCGCCTCGCTCATCCTGATCATCTTTATCATCGTCATCGCGCGTTTTGTCTTTGCGCCGCTGTGGGAGTTTCTGGTCGCCAAAGGCAAGGTCTATGTCATCACCGATCAACGCGCGCTCATCATCGAACAGTTCCCATCGGACGATCAAACTTCCTATTACCCCAAAGACATCAAGTTCGTTCAAGTCAAGGGCAAGGGCATCGGAGATGTCATCTTTGATCGCCAAATGAAAACCGTGACCGAATACGAAAACGTGCCCGGCTCCGGCCGTCAGCGCATGGTGCGGCGCAATGTCCGTGTTGATGTCGGCTTTCGCGATATTCCGCTCCCTTCCCCGGCGAGTGAACTTTTGTTGCAGATGAAGGCCAGCGTCCAACCGCCTGTTGAAAAGCAAAACCCCGCTCGCCCACAAGATGCAAATCAAGCAGATCGATTTAGGCAATAAACAGCAGCTGCGGGATTTCCTCGCCCTGCCTTTCTCCATCTACCGGGATATTCCCCAGTGGGTGCCGCCCCTGCAAATGGATGAGCGCATCCGGCTGGACCCGAAGCGGTTCCCGTTCTACGAACATTCCCATGCCGCTTACTTCATCGCCTATCAAACCCGGACGGACGCGAGGCCTATCCCTGTAGGCAGGCTGGCGGTTCTGGATAACCGTCCCTACAATGATTTCAATCACGAAGCCACGGCCTTCTTTTATCTCTTCGAATGCGGGAACGATCTCGAAGCCGCTCAGGGATTATTCGATACAGGTTTTGCGTGGGCACGCTCGCACGGCCTGACGAAGATCATCGGGCCCAAAGGCTTCACCCCAATGGATGGCTTCGGCCTGCTCGTCAAAGGTTTTCAACACCGCCCGGCCTTCGGCCTGCCCTACAATCCAGACTACTACCCTCACCTGATCGAAGCCTGCGGATTTCAACCCGACCGCGACGCGGTCTCCGGCTACATTGGTACGAACATCCAATTTCCAGAGCGCATTCACCAACTGGCCGAACGCATCAAACAACGGCGCGGACTCCGCATTGCACGCTACGAGAAACGGTCTGACCTGCGCGCGCTCGTCCCGAAATTGAAGGACCTTTACAACGGGGCCTTGCGCGGCACAGCGGGCAACGCTCCCATTTCGGATGAAGAAGCGAATGCACTTGCCAATCAGATGCTGTGGTTTGCCGACCCCAAGCTGATCAAGATCGTAATGACGGATGAGGAACCGGTCGGATTTCTGCTGGCCTACCCGGATGTGTCCGCTGCTCTGCAAAAGACCAAAGGCGAGGTTTTCCCCCTGGGTTGGCTGACCCTGCTCCAGGAGATGAAGCGAACCGACTGGTTGAACATTAACGGCGCCGGGCTGATCCCTGAATATCGCGGCTCTGGAGGAACAGCGATCCTGTACAGCGAGATGTTCAAGTCAGTAAGAGAATCCGGGCGCTTCAAACACGCCGAAGTAGTTCAGATCGGCGTGGAGAATGAAGCCATGCAACGTGACCTTGAAAATTTTGGCATCGATTTTTACAAGGTGCACCGTACCTACAGCAAGGAGTTGTAAATGTTAAGTGAAAGTTTCGGGTCGATCTTAATGGCCCTGCGCTTCTCAGCAGAAAAACACAATGACCAGCGCCGTAAAGATACGCGTTCGTCGCCTTACATCAATCATCCCATCCAAGTGGCGGAAACGCTGTGGTCAGTGGGGGCTGTGCGTGATGAAGCCGTGCTGGTCGCAGCCATCCTGCACGATACCCTCGAAGACACCGATACTACAGCGGAGGAGATCCGCTCTCTGTTCGGAGAAGATGTACTCGGCCTCGTGCTCGAAGTGACCGACGATAAAAGCCTGCCCAAGCAGGTCCGCAAGCAATTGCAGGTGGACCATGCCCCGCACAAGTCGCCGCGCGCCAAACTCATCAAATTGGCAGATAAACTCTGCAACATCCACGACATTACTCACTTCCCGCCGGGGAATTGGTCGCTCGAACGCAAGCAGGAGTATCTGTCATGGAGCGAAAGGGTCGTCCAGGGACTGCGCGGCTCGAACCGGGACCTTGAGGCCCGTTATGATGAAGAGTTAAAAGCAGGCAGGCGCTCGCTGGGGATGGAGTGAAATATCCTTTTGTAATGGCAGATTCGGTGCTTTTGGCAGTTCAAACGCCGGTCAAATCGGGCTACAATGAAATTGGCGGTTCCTGCACATGCGGGATGGTATAATTTCGCCGCTAAATTCATAATTCCCCACCCAAGTGGTTATTATTTGAAGGAGAACGTGTATGTCCGGTCATTCCAAGTGGTCCACCATTAAACGAAAGAAGGGCGTAGCCGACGCCAAGCGCGGCGCGGTCTTTACCCGCCTTGCCCGCGAAATTTTGATCGCAGCCCGCGAAGGCGGCGGCGACCCCGATACCAACTTCCGTTTGAGGCTGGCGGTCGAAAAAGCCCGCGCAGAAAACATGCCCAAGGACAATATCGAGCGCGCCATCAAGAAAGGCTCCGGCGAAGACAAGGACAGCGCGGTCTTTGAAGAATTCAACCTCGAAGGCTACGGCCCGCACGGCTCCGCCGTCATGGTCAGTTGTGTGACCGATAACCGCAACCGCACCATC
>DAOQBX010000037.1:0-8946 GCA_035340155.1 Anaerolineales bacterium
CATCGAGGTCACCCAGCCGATCTGCTGGTAGGTCAGCCCGCCAAACTCCTGCATATACACAGGGAAGAGGTTCCCGGAGAATTGGAAGGAGGTATCACGCAGGCCGTCGGTGATAAGCATCCAGGTGATCAGGCCGCCGGAGAAGATCAAGGTCGTCATGGCGGCGAGGTTGGTTTTCAAACTGGTGAAGGACAATTTCCCGGGCGAGGTTGAAGCGCCCCTGGCTGCTTCGCGCGCCATGCTCAATCGCATCAACATTGCCACGAAGTAGAACACGCCCGCCACGATCAACATCAACTTGAAACCGAAGGCCCCGGCCATCCAACCACCAAGCGGGGGACCGATGACCGTCACGATCATGAAGATCGCCTGTGAGATGCCATAGACCCTGCCGCGATTTTCTTCGCTGGAATGTTCGGCAATAAAGGCATCGAAACTCGGCCCCACCAGCGAACGGGCGATGGCTCCGATGGCGGTTGCCAGCAGCAACCACTGCCAGGTATCGGCCAGAACGAGCGGAATGTAGCCGATCACGCCGAAGACGCTGCCGATCGCAATGGCGCGCAAACGTCCGAGCGAGTCCGAGACCCAGCCGCCTAAAATTTGCAGGAACAGCGGCACGATCTGCGCCAGCGTAAAGAACAGGCCGATGTCTGTGATGCCCGCCTTCAATTCCTTGAGATACAACGGCAACAGGCCGTCATACATGCTCCCGCCGATATTGGCAAAAATCATCGCCGCAAGGAACAGGATCAGCAATCCACTTAATAAAGATTGTTTCTTTACAGCGTTCATCGTTATCCTATAAAGACTTGCACTTTCTCGCCGCTGTCGGTATCGTCCACATGCACGATCAGCGGGTCGGTTACGTTCTTCGCCATGGAAATGACGTTCACCACTTCATCAATATTCGTGTTCTTCAATCCGTCAATGGAGTGACCGAACGTGCGGATCACCCACCCGGCAAAACTCAACGGCAGGGGAAATACCAGCGAAATATGGCGCGGCCCATCCTGATCTTTCGAACGGGTGCGATCCACATCCACATACAGCCAGCGTGAGGTGCGGCTTCCAGCGCCGATGGCGATCAACATGATCCCAAACAGCAACGGCATGCTCAGGCAATAAAACCAGAAGTTCAGTCCCGCGTTCTGTTGAACGCCGAACATCCACCATGCAAATAAGACCGTGACGATGATCCCTGTCCACAGAATGCCGCCTGAAAAACGATGGGCTCTGCGCTTGACCTCTTCGAACTCCGGAGCATTTGCGCCGCTTTCTCCGCTCGAGCCGGGTGCAACTTCGACGACCTCCATCTGAGCAGATTCTTCAGCAGCGGCCTCTTCGAGCGCTTGCATCAATGTGGCCGCCTCTTCCGCACTGATCTTGCCATCCGCCACCATTTGCAGGATCTTCCTGCGTTCCTCTGAAGACATTATGAGCCTCCTTCCAATGCCGATAAAAGTTGTTCAGCCTGTTCTGCCGTGATCTTCTTTTCCTGGAGCATCTTCAAGATCGCCAGGCGTTCCTCGTCTGAAGCCTGCTGGGATTGCTTTTGTGGCATGGGCACACCCTTCGGGGAGAAATCCCAACTCCAGCGCCCGATCTCCAACCCGGTCTTGACGCGGCGGGTCGTCCGTCGCTCTGCTTCACGAACCTTCTGTTCGGCGCGGCGTGCGGCCTGTTCGGCCTTGCGAGCCGCCTGGGCAGTAGCCTGTTCCACACGACGGGAGATGCGTTCTCCAAAGCCGGACCAGTCCATGCCCATGCCGGCGAAGTTGCCGAAGTCCTCGGCTGATTCCCCGGCGTCAGAACGGTTGGACACGCGAATGTCGCCGCCTGCGCTCAAGGTGAAGATGGCAGACCCATCCCCCAGGGTAACGACACGGCTGGTGGCATCTTCATCATTTTCCACACCATCCCAATCAATATCGATCTCGTCGGCGCTGAGGGTCAGCATCGCATTGGCTTTGGGCGGCATCACAAGTAAAATATCGTCACCCGCGGTCACTGCGTAGGCATTGCCCGCCAGCGGATTTAGGTACATCACCACATCTTCACCCACGTTTGCGGTCACACTGCCGCGTACATCGCGCAAGGCCAGATCGTCAGTGACCGAGTCAAGCGCCACGCTGCCTTCCACATCGCGGATGGAGACGTCCGAACCCGCTTTACGGATGGAGAGGTCTCCCTTTCCGCCGCGCAGGCTGAAGTCCGAATGAACCGCTTCGATCACCACCGAGTTCACGTCGCGCATCGAAAGGTCGCCTTCAACATTCTTCAGTTCGATCCCACCCATCACCCCGCGAATGGAGGCATCGCCAGTGATCTGGGTAATCGCAACACTTGCTCCTTTCGGAACTCGTATTGAAAGATCATCATCGCAAGAAATGGTGACTTCATTTCCTGTCTGGGTCACCACAAGGTTTTCATCATCGGCCTTGAGTAGAATATCATCGCCTTCCCAGCCCACGAGGCTGAGATCCCCGCTGACAGAGTTAATGCGAACACTGGGGTTACGTCCCGCAGAAATCGTTTTGGACATGGCTTATTCCTCCTCGCCGCGCAAAATGCGCATGGCCTGGTCGGCAGTGATCTTCCCCGCCTCAAGGTCGGCAATGACACTGCTGCGGGTCTCATCATCCACTTCTTCGGGCGCTTCCTCGCGACCAGGCTCGAAGCCAAGTTTGCGAATTACTTCATGCAGCCGGTTGCGTATGGTCGGGTAGGAGAGCCCAAGTTCCTGCTCCATGCGGTTGATCTTGCCTTCGCAACGCACGAAGGTAAAAACAAACTCGATCTGCTCAGGTGAAAGATTCGAAAACTGCCCCAGAGCGAAATGGCCTTCCATGGAAGTATCGCATGAGGGGCAGTGCAGTCGGACAACTTCAAATTCCGATTGACAGATTGGGCAACGGGTAGGTGCAGGTCGCATAATTGGCTTCTCCAATATATAATTCAAGAGTTGGTGATGAATTCTCAAGATCTTAGAAAAGTTTGAGGTATTTCAAGGAAAATTAAACTTTTCTGCCTGATTTCTAATAAAATTATACGACGGGTTTTATTTTTGTCAAGGCTAATTTCAATATTATCAATATCAATTTGAATATTATTTATTTTTTCATATATTTCGTATTGAAAATCTGCGTTTTTTTGGAGGATTCACTTGATTCGTTCACTTTTTTTCACCCCTGGCAAGCCCATCCGCGCCAACATCCCCGCTGATGAATTCCCTCGCCTCGTCCGTGATCGAAAAGGGGTGCTGTGGGTCGACTTCTTTGGCGAAGCCCCCGAGCAAGCCGAACCCATTCTAAAGAATTTCGGCTTCCATCCGCTTGCCATCGATGATGCCCTGCAGGAGACCCATACATCCAAAGTGGATGACTGGGGCGATCATTTATATATTGTATTCAACATCCTCAATTACAAGAACGAGAACGGTTCGTTCGAATCTGAGATCGATGAACTGGATGTTTTTCTCGGAAGGAATTTCGTGGTCACATACCATGATCAACTCCTGCCCGCCATCGAAGACGCCTGGGCCGCCTGCCAGCGCGATACCCGCCATATTCAGGATGGACCCGACCATTTGCTCTACCGCATCGTAGACGCGCTGGTGATGAGCTACATGCCTCTGATTGACCAGATCGACGCCCAGGTGGATAAGATCGAAGACCAGGTCTTTGACCGCCCGCGTTCGGATGTTCTGGAGCATATTTTCAGCCTCAAGCGCCTCTTACTGACCATGCGGCGCATCCTGCTGCCCCAGCGCGAGGTTTTGAACAAGCTATCCCGCGATGATTATCGCGTGATCGACCCCAAGGATCGCGTCTTCTTTCGCGATATTTACGATCATCTCGTCCGCCTGCACGACTTGAACGAGAACCTACGCGATCTTATTGGCGGCGTGTTGGATACCTATCTTTCGGTCACCAATAATCGTATGAACGAGATCATGAAAGTATTGACCATCATCACCACCTTCTTCATGCCCATTACCTTCATCACCGGCTTTTTCGGCATGAACTTCTTCGAGCCGGTCGCTCACCTAGTCGGCTGGACCAGTCAGCAGACTTTCACAGTCATCATGACCATCATGGTGGGGCTTCCCGTCTTAATGTATTTCTGGATGCGCGGGCGAACCTGGTTGTAATCAACAAGCCCGGAACAAGACAGCTCAAGAAACCGGATCGATGTTCAAGTCAAAATCAAGGCCTTGACACAGAACAGGCGTTCGAGTATCATTCCTAGCACAAATGAGCGAAGAATGTTTACCTGCGCCAGAAAACTGGCAGGAGGCTTGAAATGATGATGGTTAGAAAAAGCAAAGGAATTGGCGAACGCCACCAGAAGATCCTGGATTTTATCGCCTCGTATCAACGTGAACACAAACACCCCCCTTCAATCCGTGAGATCGGCGAGTATTGTGATATTTCATCCACTTCGGTGGTGAATTACTATCTCGACCAATTGGAAAAGGCCGGTCAACTTGAGCGCGACCGCAAGATATCCCGCGGCATGCGCCTCATTGGAAACGCCAACCCGATCGGCGATATGTTGCGCGTTCCCGTACTGGGTGTCATTCAAGCCGGTGAGCCGATCCTCGTTCCCTCAGAATCCCCCTTTACACCTGAGGACTCGGTTGAGATAGCCGCCTCCATGATGTCCACCAAGGAAAAGGGCAGGGAACTCTTTGCCTTGCAGGTCCAGGGAGACTCGATGATCGATGCCATGGTTAACGATGGCGATATCGTCATCCTAAGGCCCGCACAGGAGGCCCGTAACGGTGAAATGGTCGCCGTTTGGCTCAACGACCGGAACGAGACCACCCTTAAGTATTTCTACAAGGAAAAAGAAGGATACCGTCTACAACCCGCCAACCCATCCTTCAAACCGATCATGATCAAAAAGAGCGAAGCTCTCGATATCAAAGGCAAGGTGGTCATGGTCATCCGCAAAGTAGACAGGCTTGTCGCATAACGAATAAAAAAAGAGGCTGCCGAACGGCAGCCTCTTTTTTTATTCCGTGAATTACTCGACGACGACGTTGGCGCCGGCTTCTTCGAGCTTCTTCTTGGCGTCCATCGCGGCATCCTTACCGACACCGGTAAGAACCTTGGAACCGGCGGCTTCGGCCATGGCCTTGGCTTCGCCGAGACCGAGGCTGGTCAGCTGGCGGATCACCTTGATGACGTCGATCTTCTTGGCGCCTGCATCCTTGATGACCACATCGAACTCAGTCTTCTCTTCAACAGGTTCAGCAGCAGCGGCGGCACCAGCAACGGCAGCCACAGCCACCGGAGCGGCGGCGGAAACGCCCCATTTTTCTTCGAGCATCTTCACGAGGTCAGCGGCCTCGAGAACGGAAAGAGTGGAAAGTTCTTCCACGAGTTTTGCGAGCTTTTCAGACATTGTTTAGCACTCCTTGCTAATTATGGTTGATATAGATTGCGAGTTGAACCCGCTTCAAAATTCGGACACTACGCGGCGGCGGGAGAAGCACCCTTCTCCGAAAACGCCTTGACCACGGCCGCCAAACCACGAGCGGGTTCTGCGATCGTACGGACGAGCTTGCCAGCAGGAGCCTGCAACACGCCTAAAAGTTGAGCGCGCATCACGGGCAGCGGCGGCATATCTGAGAGCGCCTTCACCTGCGCGGCGGTCAGGGCCTTGCCAGCCATGAAACCGCCCTTTACCTTGACGAACTCGTTGCCTTTTGTGGCATCGGTAAGCGCCTTGGCTGTGGAAGCAGGGTCAGAGAACGCGAACGAAACTGCGGTGGATTTGACAAGCAAATCCTCGGGAAGTTCCATGCCATTGTCTGCGAATGCGCGACGAGCCAGCGTATTCTTGACAATGTGGAATTCACCACCAGCCTCGCGGATCTTGGCGCGGATGGAATCGAGGGATTTCATGTTCGCGCCGCTGTACTCAACCAGAATGATCGCCTGGCTGCGCTTGACCCAATCTGCATAATGGGCCAGTACTTCTTCCTTGCGTTGCTTTGAAATTGCCAAAGGGAATTCACCTCCTTTCAAAAAAAGTCTTTGCCACTCACGCAGGGCAAAGACTTTTCGCATTCCCGATGGGGAAACAGCACGGAGGTGCTGAGATATGCTTTGAGTCTTCACCTGAGCAGGAAATTAAGTCTCCGGACGATCTCGATCTTTCGCACTGACCGTGAACCGGAAACACCCGCCTTCACTGGCGAAGTGGTTTTCAGAGTTTATCGGATATGACTATCCTGCTCCTTCAATATGTTCGTTGGGATCAGCCTTTACGCCAGGTCCCATAGTGGTGGTGATAGTAATGCGCTTGACAAAGTTACCTTTCGCACCAGACGGGCGAGACTTATTGATCGCATCCATCAAAGCCACATAGTTCTCATAAAGTTTCTGCGCGTCAAAAGATGCCTTACCAATGGAAACGTGGATATTATTGCTCTTATCGAGGCGATACTCCACACGGCCAGCCTTGGCTTCCTTAATGGCCCGGTCAATATCCTGTGCAGAGACCACGGTTCCCGCTTTGGGGTTCGGCATCAAACCGCGCGGGCCAAGCACACGACCGAGGCGACCGACCTTGCCCATCGCATCGGGGGTGGCGATGGCAACATCGAAATCAAGCATGCCACCTTCAATTTTCTTCATAGTCTCATCATCATCCGCAACGAGATCCGCACCGGCTGCGCGTGCAGCGGCAGCGCCCTCGCCTTGGGCAAAAACGAGCACACGCACCGTTTTACCGAGGCCATGCGGAAGCACGACCACGTCGCGCAACTGCTGATCCGCCTGACGGGAGTCGAGAGTGGTGCGCATGTGAACTTCAACGGTCGCATCAAACTTGGTGATGCTGGTCTCCTTCGCCAAGGCCACCGCCTCGCGGGAAGGATAGATCTTCTCAATATCAACTTTGGCGGCGGCCGCCAGGTATTTCTTTCCGTGTTTAGCCATTTTTTCCTCCGTGGTTCAAACGTGACGTTTTAGCAAATCAGCGGCTAAAACCTGTCACTCCCACAAATTAGTCAGTCACCGTAATGCCCATCGAGCGGGCGGTACCTTCGATCTGCTTCATCGCGCCTTCGAGGCTGATCGCATTGAGGTCTTTCATCTTCAACTCAGCGATCTCTTTGATCTGCGCGCGGGTCACTTTACCGACCTTATCCTTGTTCGGAACGCCGGAACCCTTTTCGACCTTGGCCGCTTTGCGCAGCAAAACCGCAGCGGGCGAAGTGCGAAGCACAAAATTGAACGAACCATCAGTAAAGATGGTGATCTCCGCAGGAATCACTTCACCGGGACGATTGGATGTACGGGCGTTGTATTCCTTGCAGAAAGCCATGATATTGATACCATGGCTTGCGAGCGCGGGACCGACCGGAGGTGCAGGGTTGGCCTTGCCAGCCTCGAGCTGCAAACGAACGATTGCTTTTAACTTCTTTGCCATTTCAATTCACTCCTTGTACCAATTCATTGGTACTGTGGTTATAACGGGTCATTTTGGGAGACCCTCCCACCGCATCAGGCTCAACGGGGAGCCTGCTACTGTCCATTTTAACTTTTTCTTCGCTTCTACCTTAAGACTTCTCAACTTGCAGGAAGTCCAGTTCCACCGGCGTTTCGCGCCCGAAGAAACTCACCATCACGCGTACCTTGCTGCGTTCCATATCGATCTCAGACACCACACCGCGGAAATCATTGAACGGTCCATCGATGATGCGTACGCGTTCGCCTTGTTTGAAGGTCACCTTCACGGTCGGCGCTTCCGCTTCCATGCGCTTGACGATCTGGGCCACTTCTTCCGGGCGAAGGGGTGTGGGGTTGTTTCCCATCCCAACGAAGCCGGTCACACCAGGGGTGTTGCGAACCACATACCAGGATTCTTCGGTCAGGATCAGGTTCACCAGCACATAACCGGGGAAGATATGACGTTCCACCGTGCGGCGCTTCCCGTCTTTGACCTCGATCTCTTCCTGGGTCGGGATGACCACATCAAAGATCATATCCTTCATGCCCATGGTCTCAATACGCTGTTCCAGGTTATGTCGGACCTTGTTCTCGTAACCCGAATAACAGTGGATCACGAACCAAGCCGGACCTTCGACCGTCGTTTCGATGGGAGGAAGATCAGTGGGAATCTTTACTTCGGGAGCAGGAGCAGGTTTCGGGTCCGATGAAGAAGCGAACGAATCCATTTCCGCAGGAGCGGCCTGCTCCACGGCATTTTCTTCCATCGGTTCCTGTTCAAATTGCTCTTGCGGTTCCGGTAAATCCATCAGATCCTCAATTCAAACTAAAGCCCAAGAACAAAATTGAGCAGTCTTTCGGCGAGGAAATCCACGCCCCAGAGGAAGACTCCCATGAAGACCATGACCAGGAGAACCAGGCCGGTCAGACGGCGAGCCTCAGGCCATGTGGGCCAGCTGACTTTGCGGAGTTCTCCGCTGGTTTCGCGGAAATATCGCTCGATGGCGTTTTCCTGTTTCTTGACTTTTTTCGCTTTCTCAGCCAAGGCAATGCTCCTTCTTCATTTTACGGCTAAAACGCCGCGAGGCGCGGCGTTGTTGCCTGAGGCAGGCCAGGTAGGACTTGAACCCACAACCGCTCGTTTTGGAGACGAGAGCTCTGCCAATTGAGCCACTGGCCTAAGTTGGTCAGGCGGCCGTTTTTTTTCGGCCACCTGACATAACGACTACTTGGTTTCGCGATGTACTGTGTGCTTTCGGCAGCGCGAACAGTACTTCTTGAATTCCAGACGATTCGGATCGTTGCGGCGATTCTTCTCGGTGGTGTAATTGCGTTCCTTGCAGTCACTACACTGCAGGGTGATCACCGGGCGAACATCTTTCTTCTTGGATGCCATTTTACTTCCTAACTTTCACTGAATTACGATTACTCGATGATCTTGGTAACGACACCAGCGCCGACGGTCAAACCGCCTTCGCGA
>DAOQBX010000038.1:0-8804 GCA_035340155.1 Anaerolineales bacterium
GCTCATCGGCTTTTTGGATAATTTCTATTCCAGCCCTGTCGAAGTTGCCTTGTTGACGACCCTGTTTCAGGCGGTTCTCAGCGTGGGTGGATATTTTTTCATGGGCCGGGTGCGGCGTGTGGCGAGGGAACGCTGGCTCGATTCAGCCATCCATAGTTTTTTGTTCCTGCTGCTGGCCGGGTTCATTCTCTGGTCGGCTCATGTCAACGGACGAGTATCGGTTTTCCCGGCGGAATATTTTGTTTTGAATAAAGACTCGCAGGGAATATTTCTCTATGTCAGTTTGTTGGCCCTGCCATGGCAGGCATGGTTCCATCTCAAGTTGAAGTTCAGCGGATTTTACAACCGTATTAAAAGCACCAGAGTATATGCCTATGTCAGCGCGAATCTGGCGGGGCTTTCGCTGGCGGCAGGTTTTTTGGTCTTGTACCTGCTTTTTTCATCTGTGCTCAACCATCCGATCTTCGATGTGGATGATATCTACTTCGATGCCGATGGCTTGAACTGGCGCATGCGCCTCACCACCGACACCTGGCAGGATTACTACCAAAGGTCTGTGCATCCCTTTGTGATCCTCCTGCTCAAACCGCCGGTGGATTTGATCGCTTTCTTCCTGAAAGGGAATAAACTCTGGGCGGCGTATCTGTTCTTTGCGCTGGGCGGCGCGGCCTGCGTTTACCTGACCTGGATGTTCATCAAGTCTGCGACAAGGAACTCGGCTTATGCTTCGCTTATCGCTGCGTTGCTGGGATTAAGCGCTTCTCACCTCATTTTTGGCTCGTTGATCGAAACATACATTATCCTCGCTGCGAGCATGTTGTTGTTCTACGTGCTGTTGCTCAAAGACCGGCCATTGCCTATGCTGGTCGCCGCCAGTTTAGCGACCATTGGCATCACCTATACCAACTTTGCGCAGAACGTGATCGCATTGTTTTCGGCCAAACCCGATATTAAACGAACGTTCCGCTTTGGCGTTTGGGTGGCCGTTTTCCTGGTGTTGCTTACCTTGTTGAACAACCTGCTTTATCCGGGTGCGCATCCGTTCTTCTTCATTCCATCCACGCTGCAGGCCGAACAGCAGAATGTATTTCCGTTCAACGCACTGCGGGTTCAGGCCCTAGTCCGGGCTTTCTTCTTTCAAAATATCGCCGCACCCACGCCGATCCTGTACGATAAGGATATCCCTTTCATCCAATTCCGTTTCTTCAAACCTGAGATCAATGCGCTAAGCCAGTATGACCTGCCCATTCAGGATATCACCGTGTGGGTGTGGCTGGGTCTGTTGCTTTTGGCGGGCGCCGCGTTTTTGCGGAATATCAGGAAGAGCCAATACCTGCGGTTGTCCATTGCATTAATGGGATGCATGCTCTTCAACATGGTTCTGCATTTACGCTATGGCAAGGAACTCTTTCTTTACTCCACAAATTGGACATACGCCCTGATCCTGTGGGTGGGTCTGGCCTGGCAGGGCTGGTCGGACCGGCGCTGGC
This sequence comes from Anaerolineales bacterium, assembly GCA_035340155.1. GTDB lineage: Bacteria > Chloroflexota > Anaerolineae > Anaerolineales > Villigracilaceae > Villigracilis. Next base: position 1,491 of record DAOQBX010000038.1, read on the forward strand.
TTCAAGCCCTGCTCGCGGCCTTCCTGCTCCTGCTCGCCTTGAATAACGGCCTGCTCCTTTTGAATATGTTGAATATCCTTGCGCCGCAAGTTGCCTATTAAACCTGCGAGGGATTTGTGCTGTTATTGAATAAACGTCATTTGTCTGCCTGGATACTGAGCATTCCACTCACGTATGGATTGACTGGCCTGCTGGATAATTTTTACCCGTCATCTTTTGCGGTCTTTCTGCTGGCGGCGATCTTTCAAACGCTTGCAGGGATATTCATGTTTTATCTGCTGGGCAGGTTTCAGAAGGACTTTAATGTCCAACCCTTTGAAACCGGCCTGACCCTGTTTCTGTTCGTGGCGTTGACCTTCTTCCCCTTCGCGCTTTTCCTCATGGCGAGGCAATTCCCCGCACTATTTGACCCGTCTTTATTCCTGCTTGATGTAATCCGCCTGTTCGCTTTTTTGTTTGGTGCTGTTCTTGCCCTGCCCGCTTTAGTTTGGATTATTAATTTCGCAGAGGGGCGAAAATTCTCCACTACCGGCTTGTATCGTTTTATCGATGAAAATCTTAATGGCTTGCTTGTGGCATTTTTTTTCTTTGTTGCCTACTTGCTGCTGGCCTCCATTTTCAACCGCCCTGCTTTTAGTTCCGATGATATTTTTTTCGATGCCGATGGCAATCTCTGGCGTGGGCGCTTCGCCACGGAGAATGTGCGCGATTATTACTGGCGGCCCGCGCATCCCTTTGTGCTGATCATTATCCGCCCACTGGTGGAAGTACTCTCACTGTTTTTCAAAGGCGACCACCTTTTTGCAGCCTTAACTCTCAGTGCGCTGGCGGGAGCGTTGTGTGTATATCTTGTATGGATGTTTGTGAGGACCACGGTTGGTAATCAGTTTTATGCCATGCTGATCGCGGTCATGTTCGGCGCTTCCGCCGCGCAAATGGCCTTCAGTTCCATCATTGAAACCTATATTTACCTTGCGCTGGCGGCGCTGATCTTCATCCTCATGCTGCTCAAGGACAAGCCTCTGCCTGTGCTGGTGCTGACCGGCCTGGCCGCCTTCGGCATTACCATCTCCAATATTGTACAAACGGCCATTGCACACTTCCTCGTCAGACGCAATCTTTGGCAGGTGGTGGCGTACACGGTGGTCATCACTGCGCTGGTCGTGCCGCTCAGCCTGTTGAACAATTATGTCTACCCTGAGTCTCAGCCCTATTTTTGGGACATCTCCACTTTGCAGGCAGAGGGACACAATTCCTTCCCGCCCACCCTGCAGCGTGCCAATTACCTGGGCCGTGTCATGTTCCTGCACAGCATGGTTGCGCCGGACCCCTTGACCTTTAAAGAGGAAATCCCCTTCCTCAAGGTATGGATGTTCCGCGCTGCCATTAAAAAAGAGCCAATGCGTATCGCGCAATACGAATCCTGGCTTGGCAATTCCGCTGCCTTCTTCTGGGCCGGGTTGATCCTTCTTGGTGGATGGCTCTTCTTGAAAAATCTATTCAAACAAGACCAGCGTTTCCCCTTTGCTTTTGCCGGAACGATCCTGTTCTTCTTCGCGCTGCATATGCAATATGGCAAGGATGTCTTTCTCTACTCTGCAAACTGGACCTATGCCATCGTACTTTTCCTCGCACTGGCATGGAAGGAATGGGCGGAAAGACGCTGGTTCCAACTCACATTACTGGTTTTTACGCTGATATTGATGGCAAACAATTCTCAACTGGTCCTGGCGATGTTGAAGTCCTCGGCCATGTATATTAAATAATGTCTGGTGTTTGAACAAAAAAGCAGACTCAAGCGAGTCTGCTTTTTTGAATCCAGAGTGTGTTACTTTCTGCCGCCTTTAAGTTCGTCGCGGAAGATGACACTCATCACCACGCTGACCAGGCTCATGATGATGCTGCCCAGCAGGGCTGACCCGAAACCGTCCACCATCAGGCCGATGCCGAGAGATTGGCCGATGTTGCTGGCCAGCAGCAGGATGCCCGTGTTGATGACGAGCGTGAAAAAACCAAGCGTGAGGATGATGAGCGGGCAGGTCAGGAACTTGAGCAGCGGGCGCACCAACGCATTGAGCAGGCCGATGATCAGCGCGAGCCACAAGATGCCAACCCAATCACTGTAATATTCGATGCCGGGGACGATCCAGACCGCCACATACAGGGCTACGGCGTTGATCAACCAGCGGAAGATGAATTTTGTCATTTTGACTCCTTTGCCAGATTATCTGCTTTAACTACGCAGATCGTGCGGCGAAGTTGCCTGCATCCAGATCAGAGTGCGCAGCGGTTTGAAGCCCGCAGCCTGAATGGCATTGTCGAAACGACTGACGGGGAATTCAAGGCCGATGTTCGGATATTGATAATAGAGGTCGCGGCGCGCTTCGATCAAAATTTGGGTCAGCGCTTCAGGGTTGGACCTTTCACCTGCTGCTGCAAACAGGCTGGATCCACGCGAAGTGGGGATCCACGAGAGTGTGGCGAGCAGTTCATCCTTGCGCACAGCAGACCATTGCCGGATATTCGAGTCCAGCAGCATTAAATAGATCCAGTTGAGCAGGCCTGGCTTGAGCGAGGTGATGTTCCAGTTGGAGTGCCAGGCCAGGTCGTTGGGATAGAGGCGTGAAAGCCAATGGAGTTGAGCGGCCCAATGACGCGGAGTCCGGTTGGTGATGGCGATGTCGGTTTCGAGGGGAGTGGCGCGCGAGTCGGTGATGGCCTGCCAGTGAGTCCTTCGCGCGCGCTCGACGAAGCCAAGGGTGCTGTAGAGTTGAACCGCCCCAGGGTTATCGGCGCGGACCTGCAGCCAGAGGTCATCCACCTTTTTGTCACGGGCATGCTGCATGGCGCGTTCGGTGAGTGCTCGGGCGATCCCATGGCGGCGGTAGTCGGGGTGGGTGGCGACGTTGGCAATCAGGTAAAGGCGGTGGCCGCGCTGACGGAATGGCACAAGGCTGACGTTGCCGACGATGTGATGGTTTTCCTCCCAGACATAGCCGGTGAGCGGCAGGGAGGTGGTTTCAGCCATGCGGTTGGCCCAGTTGAGGAAGGAGGTGTCGCTGCCTGCGCGGCGCATATCTTGCAGGTAGCGGCGGCCGTCGCTGTCCATGGTTTCAGAGAAGCACAGCTCGATCAGGTCTGCCACAGAAGGCAGGTCCCGCAGCACGTTGAGGGAGCGCAGGTTGGGATGGTGCTCTTCACGTGCGGGAATGGTAATGGATGCCATTGGTAATAATTATACGCGGGGAATGAAAAGTAAGCAGGCGAAAGGGATATAATATTTTAATGAGAAGGAGGTCGTATGAGCCCTGCCAAAATGTCGAAAGTGGAATCAGCCGCCAGACTGGTACTGGAATTCAACGAGGCCTTCAATCGGCATGACGTTCCCGGCATGATGCGTCTAATGAGCGAGGATTGTATCTTCGAGAACACCTGGCCCGCGCCGGATGGAACGGCCTATACCGGTAAAGAGGCGGTGACCCGTTTTTGGGAGGATTTCTTCCGCGAGTCGCCACAGGCACATATCGATATCGAAGAGGTCTTTGGATTTGGGAATCGCTGCATCATGCGTTGGAAATACTCCTGGGGCGATGCCGCCGGTCATGTTCGCGGGGTGGATATCTTTCAGGTGCGGGAAGGACTGATCTACGAGAAACTATCTTACGTCAAAGGTTGAAGCGCAGGAATTTATTGGTACAGGAGGCATGAATGTCAAAACATATCCACAGGGGATTTGTCGTGTTGCTGCTGGCGGTTCTGCTCGGCGGGTGCGCATCCAAAACCGGGGGGATGATCATTATGGGCAGCGAGAAAGGCCTGACCGATGAGCAGCCAGCGCACAAAGTCTTCCTCGATGCGTTCTGGATCGACAAGACCGAGGTCACCAACGCCTTATATGCTAAATGTGTCGCGGCCGCGAAATGCAACATGCCCACCCTTACAAAATTTTATGATGACCCTGCCTATGCTGATCATCCTGTGGTGGCGGTCACCTGGGTGGATGCAAAGAACTACTGTGAATGGTCCGGCCGCCGCCTGCCCACCGAAGCCGAATGGGAGAAGGCCGCAAGCTGGAACCCGGCAACCGGGACCAAGCGTATCTACCCGTGGGGGGATGAGTTCGATTGCAAGAAAGGCAATTTCAATGGCGCCGACTGTGACCCCTATGAGAACACATCTCCGGTCGGCAGTTTTCCCGAGGGTGCCAGCGCTTATGGCGTGCTCGATATGGGCGGCAATGCCTGGGAATGGGTTAACGATGCATTCATAGAAACCGACCCGTATGGCGAGCGTCAGAACTACTACGCCACTTCGCCTTCCTCCAACCCGCCCGGCGTTGACCCTGCCATAACGGTCTATCGCGTCATGCGTGGTGGCGCGTGGAAGATGAACTTCGGCCTCGGTCGCTCGGCCTACCGTCTTTGGTTTGCGCTGGATGACGCCTACGATTTTGTCGGATTCCGTTGCGCGCTCTCAAAATAAATTCACAGTATAGGAATGGTCATGCTTTCTGTTTCTACTACAGAAGAATGGAAAACAACTCACCCCGGCGCGATGATCGGTCTCCTGGAGGTCTCCGGTGTGATGAACAACGGCGCTTCTTCTCCTGCCTTGAACAACCTCAAGCGTGAAGTGGAGTCTCGTCTGCGGCTTCAGTACAAGGAGTTCTCCCGTTCTGATCTTGTTGCCCTTCCGGCCATGGTAGCTTATCAAAAATATTACAAGCGGTTCAGCAAGACCTATCACGTGCTTTTACAATTGGAATCCATTGTGCTGAAAGGTAAAAGTCTGCCGGATGTCTCGCCGCTGGTGGATTCCAATTTCATCGCTGAAGTGGAGACGCTCGCGCTGACCGCCGGACATGATGTCGCCAAATTGACTGCTCCCATCGTCATGGATGTAGGGCGCCCAGGCGACCAGTTCACACAGATGGGTGGGGTGGTCAGATCTGCGCTGGTGGGAGACATGGTCATGCGCGATGCTCTCGGCCTGTGTTGCTCGATCATCCACGGCCAGGATGACCGTTCTCCGATTTCCCCGTTAACTGAGCATGCCCTGTATGTTGTCTACGCCCCGGCGGGTGTCCCAGCAGAAGCGGTTGAGGCGCAGTTGACAGGCATTGAGGCGAATATCCGCCTATTTTGCCTCGAAGCGGTGATAGAGCAAAAGCAGATCCTCCTTGCACCGGCCTGAAATCTAATACTCCTCTTACGCCGCGTTGACATTCCAGCGATGCGGCCTTTGTTATAATGCCCGCATTGATAAGACCGACCCGCGAAGCACCTTGCTGGTAAGTCGGTCTTACAGGAGTTTCTACCATGATGCGATTTGACCGTTTTACAGAGAGAGCCCAGGAAGCCGCCCAGCGTGCAGCGGAGATCATCCAACGCTATGGGCATAACCAGATCGATACAGAGCACATCCTGCTGGCGCTGATCGAGCAGCCCGGTGGGGTCATCCCCCAGATCCTTGAAAAATTGAATGTCAGCGCGGCAGCCCTGACCGAGAGACTTGACGCTACCTTGCGTGCCAGCCCAAAGGCCAATATTTTTGGCGGAGGCGCAGGGCAGATCTTTATCACCCCGCGTGTCAAGCGCATTATCGATCTCGCCAATGAAGAAGCCAATCGTTTGAAGGATGAGTACATCTCGACCGAGCATATCTTTTTGGCCATCCTCACTGAACGAAATACGCCTGCGGCTCGTATTTTAGAATCCGCCGGGCTGACGCGCGACCGTGTCTATGATGCCGTTCAAGACCTGCGCGGCGGCCAGCGTGTGACCGACCCACAAGCTGAGACGAAATACCGCACGCTCGAAAAATACTCGCGTGACCTGACACAACTGGCGCGCGAAGGCAAACTCGACCCCGTTATCGGGCGCGATAAAGAGATCCTGCGCCTGATCCAGATCCTCTCCCGCCGCACGAAGAACAACCCTGTGCTCATCGGCGAAGCAGGCGTAGGCAAGACCGCCATCGCTGAAGGGCTGGCGCAAAAGATCGCCAGCAACGATGTTCCGGAGATCCTCTCCGGTAAAAAGGTGGTGGCGCTCGACCTGGGCGCGATGATCGCCGGGTCCCGGTTTAGAGGCGAGTTCGAAGAACGTCTCAAGGCCGTAATGGAGGAAGTCCAGCGCGCAAAAGGTGACGTGATCCTGATGATCGACGAGTTGCACACCGTTGTCGGTGCAGGAGCCGCCCAGGGCGCGATGGATGCGAGCAACATGCTCAAGCCTGCGCTGGCTCGCGGCGAGTTGCAATGCATCGGCGCGACCACGCTGGATGAGTTCCACAAGCATATTGAAAAAGACGCCGCACTGGAGCGTCGCTTTGCGCCCATCTATGTGGATGAGCCGACCGTGGAAGATACCATCAAGATGCTGCACGGATTGCGCGATCGCTATGAGGCGCATCACAAGGTGCGCTTCTCCGACGAGGCCCTTGAGGCTGCCGCCAACCTGGCTGACCGCTATGTAACGGACCGTCACCTGCCTGATAAAGCCATTGACCTGATGGATGAAGCCGCTGCAAAATTGCGTGTGGCTTTGTATTCCATGCCGCCCGATCTCAAGGCCCTTAAAACGGAGATCGACAAATTACAGGCCGAAGAAGAACAGTCCGGTCTTAACCGCGACTATGAACGCGCTGCGCAAAAGAAGGCTGAGCGCCTGCGCCTCGACCAGGAATACGCCACCAAGCGTGATCAATGGGAAGCCGAGCACCACCTTGATGAAGTGGTGGATGTGAACGATATCGCTGCGGTTGTGAATCAATGGACGGGCATTCCTGTTACTCAGATGCTCGAGACCGAGTCTGAGAAACTGTTGCACATGGAAGCGCGCTTGCATGAACGCATCATCGGTCAGGAAGAAGCCATCCACGCCATCTCTGACGCCATCCGCCGTGCGCGCTCCGGCCTCAAAGACCCGGCCCGCCCGATCGGTTCGTTCATCTTTATTGGCCCTTCCGGTGTTGGCAAGACCGAGTTGGCGAAAGCCCTTGCCTGGTTCATGTTCGATGATGAAGATGCCCTCGTGCGCATTGATATGTCTGAGTATCGTGAGCAGCATACCGTCAGCCGCCTCTTTGGCGCGCCTCCAGGATATGTCGGCTACGAAGAAGGCGGTCAACTGACTGAAGCAGTACGTCGCCGACCCTACCGCGTGGTGCTTTTTGACGAGATCGAAAAAGCCCACCCCGAAGTGTGGAACGCCTTGTTGCAAATTCTGGATGATGGCCGCCTGACCGATGGTCAGGGCAATGTGGTGGATTTCCGTAACACGGTTCTCATCATGACCTCGAACCTGGGTACCG
>DAOQBX010000039.1:0-8778 GCA_035340155.1 Anaerolineales bacterium
GCAGAGTCGCGCAGGCAGTTGGCGATGGTGTTCGAGTCATCGGTGACGGGGAATATCCTGCCGTCACTTTCTGTTTTTAACTTTACGTTTCTTGAACTGAACCACTCCACTGTGTCGTTTGGCTGGAAACGGGTGAACGCGCCGCGCAGTTCATTCCCTCCGCGTGGATAGTAGGTAATGAGTTTGGTCGCGTCGAAACAGGCGTGTGTCACGTTGCAGCGCCCGCCGCCGGAGATCAGCACTTTGCCCAGGGTCTGGCTGGCTTTTTCAAGAATAAGGATGCGCAGGTTGGGGTTCTGTTCTGCGGCACGGATGGCTGCGAAGAAACCCGCTGCACCGCCGCCGATGATGATAACGTCCCAGATGGGAGAGAGGATGTTTGCCATAAGAAGAAATGATACTGCATCCTGAAGGATTTGCGTAAACCGTTCATAAAAATTCCCGAATGCATTCGAAGTAAACAAATTTGTAAAGGTCTGACAATCAAAGCCGTTGTATCATTAAACTCGGGTGTAATGATCGCCCAACTCAAATGTCAGAATCGTCTCTTGATACCCTGCAACGATTGGAGATAGCCCTTGGCGCTCCCGGCAACCTCGCTCATGAATGCGAGGCCTTTATGAAATGGCTGGAGAGCGATGTTCATCCGCGTTTTGCGGCCTTGTTTGCAATTCGCGAACGGGATAGATATCAACTATTCTCCGTGATCGGAGCGGATGAGTTATTACCCGGAGCAATTTTTTCAACAAATGAAAACCCCTGGGGTTGGATTGAGAGCAATTTTGGCAGGCTCGCGAAAGGGGAACTCCATACCCTTCCCATCATTTGGCGGGGTGAACATTTTGGCCTGCTTACAGTGGTAAGCGCTTCTCAAGGCGAGACCTTTAAGGAAGAGCAGGTTCTCCTGAAACTGGCCCTTACCTATCTGGCTCCATTTTTGCCAGGCAAGGCCCGCCGGGGAAGTGAGATCAATTCGTATGAAGAGACCATCGCCAGACTGAGGGAAAGTGAAGAGAAATATCGTACCTTCATGGAACAGCTACCTGCCATTGTGTATGTCGATCTGTTGGATGGACAGGCAACGGCTGCATATGTCAGTCCCCAGGTAGAGTCCCTGTTGGGTGTTACGGTGGATGAATGGATGCAGGAGGGATTATCAGGTTGGATGGAGCGTATCCACCCGGATGACCGTGAACGGATCCTGACTGCTTACCAAGGCTTGATTGCTGCTGGCCAGTCGTATGATGTGGAATATCGAATGACGATCCCCAACGGGCGCTCCTTATGGATTCAGGACAGGGGTAAGGTTATTAGTGGAGAACATGGCGATCTGCTGCTTTATGGCGTAATGATGGATGTGACCGAGCGTAAACTCCATGAACGTGAACTGGAGGCCGAGGCCATGCTGGTACAAGCAATAGGCGAGACTCTCGATATCGTTCCGCTGCTGGAACGCCTATTGAATTCCTTAAAGCATGCGGTCCCGGTTGCGGATAAAGGCAGCGTGGTGTTGGTGGAACCAGATGGAAATCTGCGCATCTACGCCTTGATCGGTTACGAGGATACCCGCCTGCTGGGTTATTCGTTAGTAAATGGTCGCGGGTATGCCAGCCGCGCGGCCCATGAGCGCAGGCCGCTAATCATTTCTGATATACAAGCAGACCCCGACCTTTGTTTTGAATCCGATTTTGAGGAATCTGTCGAAATTCAGAGCGCCATCGTGGCTCCTTTAATGCTCCAGGATCATTTGCTGGGTGTCATCTCGCTGGATTCCACTTCCAAATCTGCTTTCGAAGAAACTGACCTGCGTTTGCTGGTCAAATTTGCCGCCACGGCTGCGTTCATACTGGAACGGGCGCGGCTTTTCGATGAGACGCAGGTGCGCCTGGCGGAATCTGAAGCGCTCTTCGATGGCGGGTTGGAGTTGAACAATCTCTTGGAGCCACAATCCATTGGCAGATCCGTGGTCAAGATCCTTGAACAGCGTATGAACTGGCACCACGCTACAGTACGCATCCGCCGTGGAAATAGCGATCAACTGGAGGTGATCGGTTATGGACTATCCGGCCTGGATGAGATCGATTCGAAAAACGAGATCGAGCGGATGAATCAGACGATCCACAGCGTTGGCAAAGGAATGGCCGGGTGGGTCATGCAGAATGGCGAAGCGGTCTTTAGCAATGACCTGGATGGGGATCCACGCTATATTGAAACCTATCCCGGAATGTGCTCAGGGGTATATGCCCCGATTTTCATCGACGGCCATGTTCAGGGTGTGATCAGTGTGGAGAGCGAGGCATCGAATGCTTTCGACCAGCATGCCGTACGTTTTCTTTCCACACTGGCAGCACAGGCTGCTGGGGCTTTGAAGAATTCATCCCTGTTCAGGGATATGCAGAAGCGCCTGGCAGAGTTGAACGTTTTACACCAGTCGAGTCAGAACTTACTGGTTTCCGGTTTCGACCCTGAAGCGACCTACGCAAATTTACATGAAGCAGTCAAACGCATCATGCCAAGCGATGTATTTGTCATTGTTCTGGCAGAAGGAGAAAATGGGACTGACTACCGGGCGGTTTACCGGTATGACAATGGTGAATATTATCCGCCGACACGGGTACCTTATGGTAAGGGTCTGAGCGGACAGGTGATCTCAAATGGCCTGACCCTGCTGGTTCCAGATTACGCTGAAAGAAGCGATGTTCAAGCCATTCACTTCGGCGACGCCGAGCACGTCAGGTCGCTTTTGGCGATTCCCCTCCGTCGCGGCGGACGGACTTTTGGCATGATCTCTGTTCAAGCGTATGAGCCCAGTGTATATAACGAAAGTCACCGGGACGTGCTGGAGACCATTGCCGCCCAGTTCGCCTCTTCCATTGAAAATGCGCGATTGTTCGAGGAGACCCAGCAGCGCTTGCATGAGCTTGAGATTCTTCAGGTGGTGTCTTCGGCTTTGCGGCAAGCCCATACGGCTCAGGAAATGCTGCCCATCTTTGTCCGGTACGCCTCCCGTGCGGTGGGCGCGCAGGCCGGCTCGATCTATTTGTTGGATGAGATTTCGAACGAGTGGGTTTCGCAGGGCTGGGTGGATGTTGAAGGGAATTGGGTGGTCAACGCGGGAGAATTACGGCATCCAAGCGGAGAGGGCATCACGGGCCTGGTTGGGGTCCGGGGTGAAGCGTATGTCATTGAAGATTGGCGCACTGAGCCGAATGTATCCGCTTTTCCGAGTGAAGCGGAATATCTCAAGGATCTTTGCAGTGGTATCTCCCTGCCATTCCATGCAGAAAGACGCGTCATCGGTGTGATGCACATCTGGTATGCAGCCAGGCACGACTTTACCGACAGCGAAAAACATTTGCTGACTGCCATTGCAGACATGGCCGGCAATGCCTTGCAACGCGCGCGATTGCATGAAGAGACCACCCGGCAGGTGCAGAGACTGACAGTCCTGCGTGATATGGACCGCGTTATCACTTCCAGTTTTGATTTGCGGATCGTGTTCAGCGTCCTGCTAAACCATGTCACCGAACAGTTGAAGGTGGATGCGGCCAATGTGCTGCTATTCAACTCGTATACCAACCTGCTGGAATATGCGGCTGGGCGCGGCTTCCGCTCGAACTTGCAATCGCGATTACAGGTGTCTATGGGCGCAAGTCTGACGGGGCAGGTCGTGATGAACCGTCAAATGGTTGCCATCCCGGATTTCGCTTTATCTGAAGAGAGACTGGTGAATCAAAAGCAATTGGCCGAAGAGAACTTCCAGGCCTATTACGCGCGCCCCCTCATTATCAAGGGTGAGCTGAAAGGCGTCCTTGAGGTCTTCCACCGTTCCCCCCTCTACGTCAACCCGGATTGGTTGAACTATTTTGAGACTCTGGCCGGGCAGGCTGCCATCGCGATCGAGAACGCCCGCATGTTCGACAGCCTCGAACGATCCAATCTGGACTTGATGCTGGCGTACGATAAGACCATCGAAGGCTGGTCCAAGGCCCTGGATCTACGCGACCGCGAGACTGAGGGCCATACCCGCCGCGTCACCGACCTGACCTTGAGACTGGCCAAACAACTTGGCATGAACCCGCCTGACATCGTTCACATCCGCCGCGGGGCATTGCTGCACGACATCGGCAAGATCGGTATCCCCGACCATATCCTTCTCAAACCCGGCGGCCTGACCGAGGAAGAATGGATCATCATGCGCCAGCATCCGCAATATGCCTATGACATGCTCTCTGCTGTGGAATATCTGCGGCCTGCATTGCACATCCCCTATTGCCATCATGAAAAATGGGATGGCAGCGGTTACCCACGCGGTCTCAAAGGGGAGGACATTCCGCTTCCGGCGCGCATCTTTGCGATTGCCGATGTTTACGATGCCCTGACCAACCATCGTCCCTATCGGCTGGCATGGGTCAAGGAGCAGGCGCTGGATTATATCCGCGCGCAATCCGGCAAACACTTTGACCCTAAAGTGGTCGAAGCGTTTATGGAGATCATTGAGAAATGATTATAGGGTTGGGGGTTAGATCAGGATCGGACCATTTCCCCGCAAATGATCAGGACGTGTCAACAGCCATAGCGCCCAGTCTGAAATGTGGTCCGGGGTCAGATTCGGCTTTCCCTCGGCATTGAATGGCGCGGACACCGCGACACCAGGTGAAAGAAGGTGCGTTCTGATTCCGAACTCGCTATTCTCAGCCTGGATCAATTCCATCAGCGTCGTCAACCCGTGCATGGCGATGGCAAAGGCCCCATCCTGTGGGTAAACGCCCAAGGCGGAGTCTGAACCGATGGCCATGATCTCACCGCGTTTTTGTTCACGCATCACCGGCAGTGCGGCGCGCGCCATTAAAAAAGGTTCGCGCAGATTGGCATTCATCACCAGGTCCCAAGTCTTTACATGATGACTATGGATCATCCCACCGCTCCAAAAAGGGGAAATGAGGATCAAAATATCCAACCCGCCAAATGCGCTTCGGGCCTGGCCGACAATGGCCTCTGTTTTCTCCAGCGTATCCAACTCTGAGGCCTGGGTGATCACCCGGCCGCCGATCTCTTTTATTTTATTGGCAGACATGTCCAACAGGTCTGCCTGCCTGCCGCACAGACAAATGTTCACACCCTCGCCTGCTAAAGCGAAAGCGACGGCCCGCCAATTCCGTTGAACCGCCGGTGAGTATTGTTGTCTTGCCGGAAAGTGAATTCATCTCTTATATTCCTTCCCGCATGATGGTTGTGCCTGCCACCGCATCGCTGACCGCATCGCCGATCAGGTTGATGGATAGCACTGCCAAAAAGATCCCAAAGCCGGGGAAGAAGGTCAGCCACCAGGCGTTGCGAACGTACTTCATTCCTGCATTCAACATCGCGCCCCATTCTGCAGTGGGTGGTTCTGCTCCGAGGCCAAGGAAGTTCAGGGCCGCGCCTGCAAGGATGGAAGAACCGATCCCAAGCGTAAGCAGCACCAGCAGAGTGCGGATGGAATTCGGCAGGATGTGCCTGACCAGAATCCTCGAATCGGAACTGCCAAGCGCACGCGCCGCTTCGATGTAGGTCATCTCGCGCAAGGCCAGCACACTGCTGCGGGTGAGGCGCATGAACGAAGGAATGAACGAAATGCCAATGGCCAGCATGGCGTTGTTAATGCCGGGCCCAAGGATGGCGATGATGGCCAGAGCCAGCAAAATATCCGGGAACGCCATAAGCACATCGTTGAACCACGAAAGGAAGGAATCCAACCAGCCGCCAAAATACCCTGAGATCAGCCCAAGCGCGATCCCGATCAAAGCGCCAATGAAAATGCCCGAAAGCCCGATACGCAAAGAAAGTTGGCCACCGTATAAAAAGCGGGTAAGGGTGTCACGTCCCAGATTATCGGTGCCCATAAGATGTTCCATGCCAGGCGGCTGCAAGGCTTGGGATGGGGCATTCTTGTTCGGGTCGAAACTGGTGAGGAGCGGCGCGGCAAAAGAAACAACGATCAGCATGAGTAACAGGAGTCCGCCAAATTGCGCACTACGATTGCGCAGGATCTGCCGGAGCATGCGCATGCCCGGGGAATTGGATGGGATAGAGGGTGTGATCGGATTCGAGGTCATTACTGTAGGCGTATCTTGGGGTTTAGGAAGCCGTAGGTGATGTCGGTCAATGTATTGATCAGAACATAAATGGCTGCGGTAACGAGGACCACGCCTTGCACCATCGGGTAATCACGGCTGAAGATGGATTGCACTGCCAAGCGACCAATGCCCTGCCTTGCGAACATGGTCTCCACGATGGTCGCGCCGCCAAGCAGATAAGCCATTTGCAGACCGAGGAAGGTCACCACGGGGATCAAAGCATTGCGGAGCGCATGCTTGAGGATGACCATATATTTTGGCAGACCTTTGGCCCGGGCGGTGGTGATGTATTCCTTATTGAGCACGTCGAGCATGCTGGCGCGTACCATGCGTGCGACCACTGCGGCTTCAGGGACGCCCAAGGTCAGGGCGGGGAGAAAGAGATCGGCAAAGGAAGAACCGTTGGAAATACTTGGGAAGAGTTTCAATCTCACTGAGAAGAAAAGGATGAGCAGGAGACCCATCCAAAAAGTTGGGATCGAAAGACCGCTGACCGATAAGCCCATTACGAGGGTATCAACCCATGAACCATGGCGCAAAGCGGCCAACAGCCCAAGGATCGCGCCGAAACTTAGCGCCACGATCAATGCAGATATGGCCAGGGTGAAGGTGCCGGGCAGTTGTTCAGCGATCGCTTCGGAGACGGGCTGCTTGGTGCGGATGGATGCGCCCAGGTCGCCGCGCAGGGCATTGGAAATATAGCGGCCGTATTGCACAAGGATCGGGTCGTTCAATCCAAGTTGTTCGCGCAGGGCAGCCACCTTTTCAGCGTTGACGTTTTGACGACCCAGGATCGCTGTAGTGACATCGCCCGGTACCAGATGAATGACCGAGAAAACCAGCACGGATATGCCGAATAAAACGAGGATGGAGGTAAAGAGGCGCCGGATGAGGTAATTGAACATACGTTGGTATTATATTATGCCCAAGGGTATAAACGCGAGTGCGCCGCATCTATGCAGATGCGGCGCACTTTTTTGGGGGACTTACTGGGAAATGGAAATATCGTACAGGAAGGGATAGCCTTCGAGGTCGAAAGTGAAACCTTGAATGGAAGGCGCACTGAGGTAGGAAGTATTCACCGTGAACATTGGAATGGCGAGCGCATTCTCCATGATGATCTTCTGGGCGGTGAAGTAATCCTGCTTGCGGGCGGCCTCGTCTGTGTTGGTGTCGGCGTCAGCCAGGGCTGCATCGAGTTCTTCATTCGTGAAGTTCGACCACGCGCCACCGCCATTGTTGTTCTCGGAGTGGAACAGGTAGCGCAGCGGGGAAGGATCGGGGCGGGTCCAATACATGTAGACGAGGGTGTAATTTCCAGCCAGCAATTCGTCGTAGGCGGCGCCATCGTCCATGGAGCGATACTGAACATCGAAACCGGCTTCTGCAAGATAGCCGATCACCAGTTCGTTGAAGGCTTCAGACCAGGCGGGGTTATCGGGCCAGTCAATGGTGAGAGTCTGGCCATCCTTTTCGCGAATGCCATCCCCATCTGTGTCCGTCCAGCCGGATTCTTCCAATAGTTTCTTGGCTTCATCGAGGTTGTAGCGATACAAGCCATCCGCTTCTTCGCTGTAACCCCAGGTGGTCGGTGAGACTACACTGTAGGCGGGCAGGCCAAGATTCTGGAACGCAGTTGTGGCCAACTCATCCTGATTGATCGCGAGGATCATCGCTTTGCGCACGTTGATATCATCCGTAGGTGCCTTGGTGGAGTTGATCATCAAAATGGCAGGGATACCGGGCTGGGCAAAGTTCTGCAACGAGGCTGATTCGGCTTCGACAAGGGAGGCGGCATCCAGGGCAGGCGGTTCACTTGCGATCTGGATTTCGCCGGTTTCGAAGGCAGTCAGACGGGTGGCGGCTTCGGGCAAAATGCGGAAGATGACCTGATCCAAATTTGCAGGTCCCTGATGAGAAGCGAATTCCGGCCCCCAGTTGTAATCGGGATTGCGCTCAAGCACGATCTGCGATTGGGCGTCCCATTGCACGAACTTGAACGGACCTGTGCCGACCGGATTGCGGCCATAATCTGCACCAGATTGTTCCAGCGCAGCAGGGGAGGAGATGCTCAACCACTGGCGGGCGGCGTCACGCAAAAAGAGCGGATACGAAGCTCCAAACTTCACAGTGACAGTATAGTCATCCACGATCACGGTCTCCACATAACCATGATCGGTTAAGAGAGATTTACCGCCGGATTCAAGGACAGAATCGCTGATGATGTGATCAAAGGAAGCCTTGACCGCATCGGCCTTGAAAGCCGTTCCATCATGGAAGGTCACATCCTGGCGCAGGGTGAAGGTGAACTCGGAATAATCCGCGTTCGCTTCCCATGTGCTGGCGAGGCCGGGGTGCAGCTCACCGTCTGCTGAAATGGAAAGCAGCGAGTCGAACAGGCTTTGCAGGATGAATTGCTCCTGCACATAGACGGCGTCGCCGGGGTCGAGAGTTTCCGGCTCGACAGCAATGCCGACGGTCAGGACACCGCCGGAGGCAGCGGGCGCTTCCGCCGGCGCTTCAGTGGACTCTGCGGCCGGGGCCTCTGTGGCCGCTGGAGCCTCGGTGGCTTGGGTGCCACCACCACATGCAGCCAATAACAGTCCGATCAACATCATGACGGACAGCCCCTTGAGTAAGGTCTTCTTCATTTGTTTCT
>DAOQBX010000040.1:0-8755 GCA_035340155.1 Anaerolineales bacterium
GCCATGGTACTGGTAACGGTCGGCATGATGAAGGGGATCATCGCGCGGACATTATCCGGCACAATGCCCGGGGCTATGAACGGGATGCCGATCAATACCAGGATCAAAACTGCAAAGATGGTGCGCATCAACGAAGCGCGTTTCTTGCGCTCCCGTTCCTTCTGGCGTTTGAGCGGAGAAATGAACGGCTGCTCTTCTTGAAGAGTATGCGGGCGGATGGGGGTCTTTGGCCTCTGACCCTTGGGCTGGGACTTAGACTCCGCTTCTGCGGCAGGAGCGCCAGATTCGTCTTCCTTCGGAGTCTGAACTTCGGCCGGAGGCGGTTCGACAACATAATTGCCAGGCAACTGCTGGGTCTTGGATTTTGAAGCCAGCAATGCCTTCTGAAAATCTTCCGCGTTCTGGTAACGGTCGCTGGGGTCCACGGCCATGGCCTTTTCAATGGACGCAGCCAGGCGGCGGGAGACCTTCGAGTTACGCTTCCTCAACGGGGTGAGCTGCGCGTTATCCATCGCACGTGCCAGGCCGTCTTCGGGAATGACGCCGCTAAGCGCTGCATATAAGGTGGCACCAAGGGAATAAATATCTGTACGCGGATCTGTGCGCGCCGTGCCATATTGCTCCGGCGGGGAATACCCCGGGGTCATGGCACGTGCACCGGTGGTGGTCGCCTGGCTGGCGCTTTGATATACCTTGGCCAGACCAAAATCCACCAAAAAGATATGGCCATCCGGTGTGATCTTCACATTGCCGGGTTTGATATCGCGATGAAGAATGGGGGGTTTGCGGGTGTGGAGGTAGGCGAGCGCGTCTGCAATGGAAGCGCCGATATGGATCGCATCATCTTCAGAAAGCATGCCGATGCGTTCCATGCGAAAACGCAGGTCCTCGCCCTCTATAAAATCCATCACAAGATACTGGCCCATATCGCTGAGCACAAAATGATCTGAAACGCGCGGAAGGTTCGGGTGTCGCAGGTTCGCTAGGATCACCGCTTCAAGGCGGAATTGGCGCGCATATTCGTCGGTGGTGAACAGATTCTCCTTGAGCGCCACAGACACGCCGAGGTTCTCATCAATGGCGCGATAAACCGAGCCCATGCCGCCCTGGCCAAGGATATCTACAATACGATAGCGATTATGAATAAGAGTGTCTTTTTCCAGCGTCATCGAAAACCTAGTGTCATTCAAATCTTTTTCAACAAAGATCGAATGATTCTACTTTGTTGTGAATGCCGGGCATTATATCAGAAGGCTTTTGGGCATTAAGTAGATGTACTTAATTTGAAATGTTGGAAGACCCATGGCCCGCCGCCGGTCACCCACCAACCGACCAGGGTATAACGAAGGAAGCGCAACGAATAGACCAGCAAGCCGTCGCCGCGGGGGAAGACCGCTCCCAGCCCCATCCAAAGAACGAGGACACCGACCAGCCCGATGACATAGCGAAGCGCGCGCATCCAAACCGGACCGGAAGCCTGAAAGCCACCCCTGGAGTTGCTCCACGCCAGACCGACAGCCATCCCAAAGAACGTTCCGGCCGAAGTGAAGGTTCCGTTCGCATCCACGGGAGTGGGCAATTCACCGCCGGCCAGGGCCGCATTGTCCAGCCATGAGGTTGGGAGTTGATACCGGCTGCGCAGGGCAGTGACGCCCATGCCAACGGCTACAAATATAAAAGAAACAATGAACGAGATCAGGATCTGCTGTTGCAGGCTCTTGCCATTCAGCCACGCAGCAGCGGTATCCCAATAGCGCGAGAAGGCCCACAACAAGACAAGACCAAGCAGCCACCCGAAGACCACATCATGCGGAAAGTGCGCGCCAAGATACAGGCGTGAGAAACCGATCATAAAGATCAGGAAGAGACATACAGCCCAGACCCAGGCCTTCTTATAAAAACCCGCCACCACTCCCCAAACGGCCGCGGCATGCTGGGCATGGCCGGATGGTATCCCGAACGAAGACTCAGTCCACAACCCACGCACATGTGAACTGACCCAGTAAGGCCGCGGCCCCGCAAAGGCGATCTTACCGATGTAGTTCAACATGTTACTCGTTACGAGGATCAACCCAACCCGCAGGCCAAGGGCAGAGTCGATACTCCAATAAAGAAGCGGCAGGACGAGAAAGAAGAAATTCTCCGTGCCCAGCTGACTGAAAAACCGCATGGGTGCGATCAGCCAATCCCCCGCTCCCTGAAGCGCAATGATGAAGGCAATTCCAGTGTCGATAAGGGTCTGCATACAGTCCTCCAGTAGGGTTTTTTGCTTCCGGCAATTGACGAACTTCCGAACCCCATTGTACACTCAACAAATGGAAAAATCATCGCGCTGGTGGGACCTGCCCTCAGCCGCCTTGTTAGTACTGGCCACCCTCTTTTCCGCTTGGCGGCTGCAAACCACCGACTGGACCGAGGGCTTGGAACACGTCCGCACGGTGGCGCTGCTGGGGGTGCTGCTTGGGTTGGCGCTCGGGCAGAGCCGCTTTCAAAAGCGCGGTATCGTTCTTTTATCTGCGGGGTACATGCTGGCCTTCTTCATCTGGCAATGGCTGGGCTTTATCGAATTCACAAAAGACCAGACCTACCTCGGCGATCAATTGTTGATCCTGTTCGGCAGGCTTTACACCGACCTGGGTGAATTCTTCTCCGGCCGCCCGGTTCAAGACCAGTTGCTGGTGATGGCGCTGTTGTGCATCCCTTACTGGTTTGCGAGCCTGTACAGCGGTTTTCAATTGACCCGCCATGCCAACTTTCTGGCGTCCATCCTGCCCTCCGGCATACTCATGCTGATGGTGTACATCTATCACTACACCACCAAAGATTACACCTGGATGTTCGGGGCATACGTCTTTGTGACTTTGCTATTATTGGGACGGCAAAAATTCCTGTCAGATAGAAAAAAGTGGATGAAGGAACGCGTGCAACTATCCAGCGAAAGCGGGTTGGACATCACCAATGCCACGGTCATTATGGCGGCTTTTTTGGTGGCGCTGGCCTGGAGCATTCCCTACACCCTCTCCTCCACGGCTGACGCGAAGGAGTTCTGGCAAAAGACCACCGGCGACTGGTTCAACGGTGACCGCTTCGACAACCTATTCTCGTCGGTCAACAAGGAAAAGAAACCACAGCCGCGCAACTTCCGGACTCAAATGGCGCTTGGCACCCAGATCTCTCAAAGCGAACTGGTGGTCTTTCTGGTATACGTTCCCAGTAATGTGGATGAAATTCCGCGTCTTTACTGGCGCGGACAGGTCTTCGACAAATTTGAGAACGACAACTGGCTGACAACGGGTCAGAACGAAGTGCGCCACAACTCCACCGATGGGGATCTGGATGTACCCGATACCGCCAATCGCAGGCGCTTCAGCTTCACGTACGATGTTTATTCCGAAGGACAGACCATTCTTTATTCCGCTTCTCAGCCGATCTGGTTGAACCATAACGCCATTGTCCTAAACTCCACCCTGGCCGAAGACGACGAAACCCTGGATGTGATGGCACTGCGTCCCTCCCCCGCTTTGGAAGCCGGGGATCTGTACCGTATGAGCGCGATGATCGCCGACCCGACCATCCCGGAATTACAAGAGGCCGGGACAACCTATCCGGATTGGGTGAGGGAAAAATACCTGCAACTGCCCCTGGATTTTTCGCCACGCATCCGGGCACTGGCGCGTCAGATCACAGCGGAATACGATACACCCTACGACAAGACCCAGGCTGTCACCGATTATCTCCGCACCAATATTGAATATCGTTCCGGAATTTCCTTCCCTTCGGCCGATGTGGACCAGATCGAGTATTTCCTTTTTGAGCGCAAGCAGGGTTTCTGCAATTACTATGCCAGCGCCGAGGTTCTGATGCTGCGTTCATTGGGCATCCCGGCCCGATTGGCAGTGGGATACGCCCAGGGCGAGCCCAACCTGCAAGGCACGATCTACACCGTGCGCGAGAAGGACTTGCACGCCTGGCCTGAAGTCTACTTCCCCGGCTATGGCTGGGTCGAATTCGAGCCCACAGGAAACCAGGATCCACTCACCCGTCCGTTGGAGCGCGAGGAAGTAGCGCCGCCTCCCACGCCGCTAGCCAATCCCATCCGTGAGTTGCCCCAGGAAGAGACCGAAGCTCCAACCTTGCCGCCAGAAACCACAGTAAGTCGCACTGTCCTCACACCGGGGCAAACCCGCGGGATCGCCATTCTGGGCGGGGGACTCCTGCTCGTTCTAGTGACCTTTTTCCTCAAGCGGCGGCTAGCCCCTAATACGCCTCTGGCAGGACTTTTGAAATCGGCCCTAGACCGCGGTGGCGTGACCTCCCCGTCGTGGTTGGAACGTTGGGCGATCTGGGCCTCATTGACGCCCATTGAGAGGCACTTCCACAGCATCAACACCGGCCTGCGCTGGATGGGCCGCTCGCAGCCCGCCCACAGCACCGCGGTGGAACGAGCGCGCATTCTTTCCAAATTGATCCCGGATGCCGCGCCTTCCATCGACGCCTTGTTAAACGAGCATCAATCCGCTATGTTCAGTCCGCGCGGTGGGGATGAAACCACGGCGCGGCGGGCAGCACAAATGATTCTTTACAAAACCATGTCTGTAAGACTAAAAATCTTCATCTTGGGATACAATTAGGCGCGTACGTTGAACCGCCGATTGGTATCCTACTTATGCCTCCTGAAAATACCCGACCCAGAACTGTACCCGATCAATTACTTGCGTTAAGCGTGCTTGCGGGGAAAGTCCATAACGATCTGGACTCCAACAAGGTCAAACTTCCCAAGGGCACCCAGGAAGATCTCAATCACCTGAAATCCACACTGGAACAGGTGAGCAGCAAGATCGAAGCCTTTCAACGCGAACATAACAACATGCTGGCCCTGGCGGAGATCGGCCAGATCATCAACTCCACGCTTGAACTCGATGAAGTACTGCGCATCGTGATGGATAACATCGTGCGCCTGACCAAGGCCGAGCGCGGCTTTCTCATGCTGCGCGACGAACACGGCAATATGATCACGCGCATTGCCCGCAACTGGGAAATGGAATCCATCAACTCGTCTGAGAAGAACGTCAGCCGTTCGGTGGTGCAGCGCGTCATCGACACGGGCGAGTCGGTCGTCACGACCAACGCGCAGGAAGACCAGCGCTTCGTTGGCCAGGAAAGCATTGTGGCCTTCAACCTGCGCTCCATCATCTGTGTACCGCTCAAGGTCAAGAACGATCTGATCGGCGTCATCTATGCCGATAACCGCATCCGCACCGGCATTTTTGCAGATGCGGAAAAGGAACTGCTTGAAGCCTTTGCCAACCAGGCGGCAGTTGCCATTGAGAACGCGCGTTTGTTCTCTTCGCTCAAACACACCCTTGAAGAAGTGACGGCGCTCAAGAATCTGATGGATAACGTCTTCGCTTCCATTGCGAGCGGCGTCATCACTGCCAACGACTCGGACCAGATCACGCTGGCCAACCGCGCGGCAGAGACCATCCTCGGCGCGTCTCAGCAAGATATCATCGGTCACACTTTGAACGAAGCACTGGCTTCTGTGGCCAGTGAGTTGGAATCGCGCCTTTTGGAGATCCGCAAAACGGACAAGCCCATCGTCGAGTTGGAACTCAGCCACAACCAACCCATGCGCGGACTGGTCAACTGGCGCTTGAACCTCTCCCCGCTCAAGGACGCGAGTCAGAAGACCCAGGGTGTAGCCATTGTTCTGGACGACCTGACCGAACGAAAGAAGTTGGAAGCGCAGCGCCGTCTCTTTGAGCGCATGGTCTCCCCCGCCGTCATCGAACAACTGGACCCGAACAGCCTGCAACTCGGCGGCAAGCGTACCGAGATCACCACCCTGTTCGCGGATATCCGCGGATTCACTTCCTATAGCGAAAGCCTGCAACCTGAAAAACTGGTAAGCATCCTCAACCAATATCTGGCCGCCATGGCCGAAGCGGTGCTGCTGCACGAGGGCACCATCGACAAGTTCATGGGCGATGCCATTATGGCCTGGTTCAATGCCCCGGTTCCGCAATCGGACCACACATTGCGCGCCGTCAAGACCGCACTGACCATCCGCGAGTCGGTGGAAAATTTATATAAAGTGCTGCCGCCCGATACTCACCTCGCCTTCGGCGTGGGCGTGCATTGCGGCGAAGCCGTGCTCGGCTTGATCGGCACAGAGAAGCGTCTTGAATACACGGCCATCAGCGACGCGGTCAACACTGCAAAACGCATTCAGGAAAACTCTGCCAAGAACCAGATCCTCATCAGCCGTGATGCGTTCGATAAAGTGCACAAATACATAGAAGCCAAACCGCATGCCAATATGAACATGAAGGGCAAGACCCAACCGATCGAGGTCTATGAAGTATTAGGGTTGAAGTAGGAGGGGATAAAGAGCCAGGTAGGCTTTAGTTGTTTGATACAGGCTTTCGGAGCGTTTGCTTCGAAAGCCTTTTTGTTCTATTGGGGCCGGGGCGACGCGCGAAAAACTACCCAGACACCAAACTTTCAGACTGACTCACAAATCTCACCAGGCTCTCCAGCCCGTGCCGGATCGGGTCGAGGTCGATGAACTCTTCGAGGGTGTGCGCACCGCCGCCAGTGGTGACGCCCATGACAATGGCTGGAATGTTCTGGCTGAGCGGGATGTTGGCATCGGTCGAGCCGGAAATCAGTTGCGGTTCGGTGCCCACTTCACGCAGGCAGCGCATCCCCAATTTCACCATCTCATGCGTGGCGGGAATCTCTCCCGCCGGGCGCTCGCCAATGACCTCGGCCTGGATCTTCACACCGCTGCGATTCCAATTGATCAGCACTTCCTCCACCTGCCGCACCAGTTTCGCCAGGGTTTGCGGATCTTCGGAGCGCAGGTCAAGTTCGCATTTGGCTTCGGCGGCCAGCACATTCACACCGATCCCGCCGTGGATGGTGCCAACGTTCATGGTGGTGCGCGGCTGGCGCGGCAATCGAATGGATGTCAACTCGGTGATGAGGGCAGCCAGTTCATGCACTGCCGAGGGTTGACCATAGTCCGACCAGGAGTGCCCGCCCCGGGTCCGGGCCTGGATGCGGTAACGCTTGACACCGATGGCGCGATGATAGACGCTCCCATATCCCAAGCCTTCCAGTACGAGATAACCGATCACATCGCTCCCGAAGCGCTCCGCCACACCGCGCATCCCGCGCAGGTTGCCCGCCCCCTCCTCACCCACGTTTGCCACGAACCACACATCATGCTGCAGTTCCACTCCGCGCTCGCGCATGGTCCAGAGGATGCCGAACAACGCCGCGACCCCGATGGAATTATCACCGAGTCCCGGCCCGAACGCCTTGCCCGCTTCTTTCCGGACCTGCAAGTTGGTCCCCGCCGGAAAGACCGTATCCAGGTGGGCGGAGACGATCAGCGGTTTGGCGCGCTTCTGTTTCCCCGGCAGCCGCGCATAGAAATTCCCCAGCGAATCCATGGAGACATCTTTGAGTCTCTCGTGAATGAACAAACCGCGCACGAACTCACCACGCGGTCCCTCCGCAAAGGTTGGCGCAGCAACTTGCTGGATCTGAATGGCAAGGTCAAGGAGTTGGTCGGCAAGGGTCATGGTGTTCGCTCGTCAGGTTGAGTTGTGGTTGATGTGGTTGGATGAGATCAGACAGGACAATCGTAAATCAAAAATAACAAATCGTAAATCGTGTTCTTATACTTCTCGCGCCATCTCTTGCAGCGCGAACAGACGCGCATCCGCAAGGCCGGGCATCACTTCCAGCGGATAGAACGGCCCGCTGCCCTCCAGTTTCAGCGAGGCCGAAACGTTGCCATACAAGGCCGCCATGAGCGGGTCGTTGGTGCGCTGCAGCCCGGCCAGGAATCCACCGCAGAAGGCGTGCCCCGCCCCGGTCGGGTCTGCGACGCGCGCAGGGTAGGCGGGAATCTCATAGCGATGTTTGCCAGGCGAGTCATAGACCAGCTGCCCAAGCATCCCGCGTTTGATGACCACGATCTCCACACCGTATTCGCTGGCCTTGGCAGCCATCTCCCACAGGTCATTGGTCTCACCCCAAAAAAGCGCGCGCAATTCCTCTTCAGAAGGTTGGAAGACAGTGAGCCCCTGCAACAGCACGCGCAGATCGCGCCAGCGCGAAGATTTCATATACCCCGGCGCAGGGTCAAGGCTGACGATCTGGTCTGCCCCCCCTTTGAAGAGCCCCACCAATTGACTCTGGCTGGTAAAGTCTAATGGACAGAGGTGGATGTATGAAATGCTGCGATAAGCGGCAGGGACTTCACGAGCGGTGGGCGCCAGCGGATCGGACTCGCGCGGGTCCTGCGCCTTGCCATCTGGCGGCAGATACCCAAGCAGCGACTTCGGAAATTCCAATTGACGGCGCGCAAAATGGGAGACTGCGTTCGAATGGGTACGTTCCCCTTTTTCGTTGTAGGCCGTGAAACGGCGCAAATCCAGGTCGGCGGGCTCGCGCAGCCTGCGGATGCCCTGTACATCAAAGCCACGTGCTTCGAACTGGTCGAGCCAGGCTTGTGGATACTTCGCATCGATGCGGCCGATCAGGCCGAGGTTTGGGTCCCAAACGGCCAGGCCACCCGCCGCATATAGCAAACTACCTCCGGGCGAATCCAGAAGCGGATTGCCGACCGGAGGCAGAAGATAATCACGGGACATCTTCCCAGCAATGGCGAAAGTGAGGGTCATTTCCCCAAGTATACCAATTGCATTTTGGCAAAAATCAACGGGCTGTCTTTTTCGTT
>DAOQBX010000041.1:0-8738 GCA_035340155.1 Anaerolineales bacterium
TGGAGTACAGGTGGCTATCCGGGTCGGTGGAAGGACCGGTGGTGTACATCACGATGTCGTAGGTGCCGTGATCGCGCATACCGTCGCTTTCCCAACCGGCGAAGAGCACGTCGGAGGGTACGTTCTCGATCACGAGTTCGATGCCGACGGTCTTGAGCATTTCAGCGAGGACCTGTTCGGTCTGTTCGCGCAGCTGGTTGCCGGTGGTGGTGACGATCTTCAGGCTCATGCGTACGCCATCCTTCTCACGGATGCCGTCTGCGCCCATGGTCCAGCCCGCTTCGTCGAGCAGGGCGTTGGCTTTTTCCACGCTGAATTCGCTGACGGGTTGTTCGCAGGCGAAGGTGCCGACCGGAACAGCGCTGGTGCCCGGCTTGACGTTGCCATAGAGCAGCGTGTCCACGATGGTCTGCTTGTCAATGGCGTACTGGATGGCCTGACGCACCTTCAGGTCGAACAGGATCGGGTGCGGGTTGGTGGAGGGATCGGCCGGGGCGCTGCCGTCATTGTTTCCGAGGTTCAGCGAGAGCAGTTCGTTCTCGCCGGTGACGGTGGAGACGAATGAAACGCCCTGGTCCTTCAGCGCTTCAAGTTCGGGGAAGTTGGCTTCGGTCAGGTCCCACAGAGCGTGGATCTCGCCGGTGCCGAGCAGCTGCATGCCCACTTCACGGGAAGGCAGGATCTTGATGATGACGCTGTCGAGATTGGGTTTGCCTTCTTCGCGGTAGTAGGGATTCTTGGTGAAGGTCAGGTGGTCACCGGGAACCCATTCGCTCAGGATGAAGGGACCGGTTCCGACCGGGTTGCGGTTGATGTCCCAGGATTCCATGTCTTCCATCGCGCCGGCCGTATCGGGCACGGTGTAGGAGAACAGGCGCAGGTAGGGGGCATAGACTTCGCCGAAGGTGGCGACCACAGTGTAGGGATCGGGGCAGTCCAGCGATTCGATGTCGCGATAACCGGAGGCGCTCACCTGGGAAAGGTCGGAAAGCGCGCCTTCCATGGTGAACTTGACATCGTCACAAGTGAAGTCGGAACCGTCCGACCACTTGACGCCTTCCTTCAGCAGCCAGGTCACGACCAGGCCGTCTTCGGAGACGGTGGGAAGTTCCTTGGCGAGCACAGGCACATATTCGCCCTTTTCGTTGACCGACACAAGGCCTTCATCGAACAGGGAGACAACCGCGTCTTCGATGGCCGCAGAGGTCAACAGGGTATTCATCATGCCGGGTTCCTGCGGGGTACCGATGATGACGGTCCCGCCGGAAGCGGGGGCGGCGGCTTCAGTGGGGGCTTCAGTGACTTCCGGGATCGTCCCTACTTCAGCAGGGGCGGTTTCGGTTGCAGCCGGGCCTCCACAAGCGGAGAGGACGAAAGCGGCGACGAACACGAGCGCCAATAACGTCTTGAGGTGTTTCATTTATTTCTTCTCCTTTGATTGTTGGTGATTTACTGCTTAATCGATAAGCAGCGTTTGCTGCGGGATGGAAGCCTGACGCTTCCTCCCGTCATACACAGAACCTTTGGTAAGCACATGCACGATCAAGTTGGAGACCGCCACTGCGCCGCCGTTCTCGATCTCGGCCACATCGGTACCGGTGATCTGACGGCCATCCACGATCGTGACCGCGCCTGAGCCGCAGACGATGATCTTTGAATCGTTCTCCACAACGGCGGCGGTGTCTTCATCTATTCCCACGCCGAGAATACCCGGGTGAGAGGAGACGGCGTAGATCAAACGTCCAAGCCGGTCACGCTGGCGGAAGTGTTGGTCGAAGATGAATTTATTGGTGAAGCCCAGCCCGGCGGACATTTGCAGGATCCGCTCACGGGGAGATGCGCCCCCTTTGCCGTACGCCACCATCGTCTTGGAAAGGATCGAAGCGCCGGCGCTGGTTCCGCCTACGATGCATCCGCTTTGGTAGGCCTTGAGCAGTTCCGACTCCATTTGAGTCCCGCCGATGATGGCAGAGATGCGTATCTGCGTTCCGCCGGAGAAAAAGATACCGGTCGCTTTGCGGATGAGTTGAAGATGTTCTTTCTGATCCACCAACGCGCGCGAACGGAATTCGAGATTCACCGCTTCTTTCGCGCCGAAGGCTTTGAACATCTCGACATATTCCCTCCCCGTATCGCGCCGCTGTGAGGCTTGCGGCAAGATAACGATGCGCGCGTGTTTGCCGCCCGCACGCCTGAGGAATTCCATCAGGACTTCGGGCTTTTTCAGTTCGTCGAGTGCGCCGCCCATGGGCATGAGAGTTGTCATTTATTTACTGGCCTTTAGAGATTGGATAAGATGGGTTGCCGCAGAGAGGATATGCGCCCGCATGGCTTCGCGTGCCTGCCCTCCATTGCGGGCTTCCAACCCGGCGATAATGGCGAGGTGCTCCTGCTGATCCTGAAGGTCGCGTTCGGGCAGTGGATTTTGCGCGCTGAACGGAAAGTTGCCGATCAGCATGGTGGGGAAGGTTTCCCACATTTGTGTCAACGTGCGGGTGAGATATTCATGCCCACTGGCATGGAAGATCAGGGCGTGGAAGGCGCGGTTGATCTTTCGGTATTCTGCGATCTTTTCCGGGGGCAGGGCCGCCATCTGCTCGGCCATTTCTTTTAATTCCTTTAGTTCTTCCCCTGTGATCTTTTCAGAAGCGAATTCAGCGCCGCGACCTTCCAGATAGGCGCGGTGCTCGTACAGGTCCAACACATCTTCGGGAGCGAACTCCACCACGCGCGCACCCCGATAGGGAACATGTTCGATCAGCCCCTCTGCGGCCAGTTCCTTAAGTGCCTCGCGCACCGGCATCTGGCTGACATTCAATTCCTGGGCCAGCTTTTCCTGCCTTAACCACTCGCCGGGCTTGAAGCGGCCTTCCAGAATGGCGGTGCGCAGCTGTTCGGCCACGAGTTTGCGGAGCTGACGATGGGAGGTGAGTTCTTCGAACATGGGCAAAATCCTAAATTAGATATAATATCTAATATCAAGGTTAGCATATCAAAGCCGGAGAGTCAAGAAGTTGAAGGATGGTTTTTCCTTGGGTTGAAACCCGTCCATGAATTTTATATACTGAGGGAGGAGTGCCTATGAAAAGAAAAATCTTCGCCCTTTTGGTTTGTTTGATCCTGTCTGCTTGTGCTGCCGCTCCTTCGTTGGATGGAGCAGCGGGAGCGCCTGCCGCCGAACCACCAGAGGGCGGCAATGTGGAACCTCCCCCAGCCATGCCGGTCTCTTCTCCACGGCCGAATAATCCGCCTGAGACCGCCCCTTCGCTGACGCCGTTCCCAAATCTTGGCGCGCTTCCAACCCCGCCGACAGCGACTCCTGCTTCCTATGCTTCTTTTTCCCCGATCCTGTTCCGCACCTTTGTAGACCGCTATTACAGTTTCAAGTTGTTGGGCGGTTACGCGGATGGAAATTGGATGAAGGAAGATCAGGTTGCTCCCCAGATCCAATATGAAAAGATGGTGGATGTGTATGATACCAATGGCAAAGTTGGCGGGACCCTCATCCATGATATAGCCTCGCTTGACCCTCCATTCTGCGGTTCCACCTACATTGGTACCGACCTGACCGAAAGCGCTGGCTGGCAATTCGCTTTCTATCAAGGCTGGCAGGTCACCCAACGCCCGGTGACAGATATGGCAGTGGATTTGCAAACCTATGTTCAGGCCGCCAGAGATTGGCTCGTCTCGCAGGGGATCGCCGACCCGACCGTGCAGATCGCACGCATCACGAAAGTTGATCTAGAAGGCGATGGCTCGGATGAAGTCTTCATCGCCGCAACATACTTCAAAACGCCCAACCCGCAGAGTCCGCTGGCGGAGTTTGGCGATTACTCGGTGGTACTGATGCGTAAGGTCTCCGGCAACGCTGTAATTACGGTGCCTGTCGTTGCAGATGTGTATCACCTGGACCAGCCGGAGCCGGTCTTCCCGTTGACATATCTTCTCTCCGGCTTCATCGATCTGAATCAAGACGGAAACCTCGAAGTTGTTCTCGAAGCCACCCGCTGGGAAGGAAGTGGGATCCTCATTTATGAGATCAAAGGCTTGAATACCATTCAAGTGCTCAAAGAGATCTGCGGCGGCTAAGGTATGACATTTGTTACGATTGCCGGTTAATCTGTTACTGCCTATAATCCGGGATGATAATATTTTCGTCTTAGTTGTTCCGGTAATTGAATAGGTAGATATTGATGGAAGGTACGAGCAGCGATCATCTTCAGCAAGCCGAAAAACTTTTGCGGGAAGGCAGGAAGCAAGCTGCCCTTCCGCTTTTAGCTGAGTACCTGAGCGGGAACCCCGATTCTGCGCGCGCCTGGTGGATGTTGAGTTACGCCGTCCCGGACCTGAAACGGCAGATCGACTGCCTCGAAAAGGTTCTGCAACTTGAGCCGGAGAACAAGACTGCGCAAGCGCGACTGGAGAAGATCAAAGCCTCGGCACCATCCCAGACCCGGGTTGCCCCATTTGTAGAAGAAGAACCGAAAAACCTTCCAGCCGCCAGTGGGCCGGTTTCGCAACCCGTGCCCGCATCAGATGATGCACATCCCAAAACCGCGCCACAGAAAAAGCAAAAGAATCAAGTGATGCAATATTCCATCCTGGCTGTGATGGCGTGTTGCGCGTTGGGCCTGATGGGCGCTGTCGGGATGACAATGCTGCAGGGGCGGGCCGCCCCGCTCCCGGCGGAGTCTGAGGCGGGGACGGGCCTTCCGCTGCCTGCCACATGGACTCCCACCATTACCGCCACATTTGAATCCACACGAACACCCT
This sequence comes from Anaerolineales bacterium, assembly GCA_035340155.1. GTDB lineage: Bacteria > Chloroflexota > Anaerolineae > Anaerolineales > Villigracilaceae > Villigracilis. Next base: position 4,774 of record DAOQBX010000041.1, read on the forward strand.
TTCCTGATGATTCGCTGCTCACCCCATCGCCCACGCCGACCGTGGAGGAAACCCCTGTTCCCACGGATATGGTCGGGCCGCTCAAGGGGTACTATGCGCCGGACTTTAAACTGGTTAATGTCAATGATGACCGCAAGACGCGCTTGAGCGATTACAAGGGACAGGCCGTCATTATTTTCTTTTGGGCCACCTGGTGCGATTATTGCGATATTGAAGTGGCTGCGCTTGAGATGCTTTATAAAACGTATAAAGATGAGGGGCTGGTTGTTCTTGCGGTGGATGTGAACGAGAGTCCCTTTTATGCTCGCAGCTATCGCGACCGCCACAGTATGACCTTTCCGATCCTCGATGACCCGGAGAGCAAGGTGTACAACCAGTATCGCGTCACCGGTCTGCCCACGCATTTCTTTGTCGAACGCTCCGGGGTGATCTCTGCCATTCGCGTCGGCTTTTTGGATTATTGGAATTTCAATCGCAAGGTGCGCGAGATGCTGGACCTGCCGCCCACCTGAGTTTTGCCAGCGGGGAATCTCATCATTGCTCACTACTGCATGCCTGTGCTGGGTATAATTCACCTACCTTATGTCTACCATTGATGAAATTAAAGCGCGCATCGATATTGTTGATCTCGTCTCCGAGGCCGGGGTTAAATTGCGTCATGCGGGCAAGAACTATACCGGCTTTTGTCCTTTCCACGATAACAAGCACACACCTGCTTTTGTCGTCTGGCCGGAGTCGGGGACGTGGCGTTGCTTTGGTCAGTGCAACGAGGGTGGCGACATCTTCAAGTTCGTGATGAAGCGCGAAGGGGTGGATTTTAAAGAGGCCCTTAAAAAAATGGCCGAGCGCGCAGGCGTGGAGTTGCAGGAGTATCAACGTGAAACACCCGAGGCCCGCGAGGCCTACGACCATCTCCGCAAACTGCTTGAGGATGCAGTTCTTTACTACCGCAACCATCTGATTAATAATAGGGATATTCTGACCTATCTGCGTGAGAAGCGCGGACTGACCGACGCTTCCATCGAAACCTTTGGGCTGGGATATGCGCCCAACGCCTGGGATTCCGCTTTGAGTCACTTCACCCAACGCGGGTACTCGCAGCAAGACCTGCTCGATGCCGGGCTGCTCACCGAACGCGAAGATGGCAGGCGCTACGACAAGTTCCGCCACCGCATCATGATCCCCATCCGCGACGAGAACGGGCGCATGGCGGGTTTTGGCGCGCGTATCGTGGACCCGGACGATATTCCAAAATTTTTGAACTCGCCCGAAACGGCCATCTTCAACAAAGGTCACCTGCTCTACGGCCTGGACCGCGCCCGTAAGCCCATCCGCGCCAGCGATCAGGCTGTGATCGTGGAAGGCTATCTCGACGTCATTGCCCTGCATCAAGCGGGGTACGAGAACGTAGTTTCGCCGATGGGTACGGCGTTGACCGAAGACCAGTTACGCCTGCTCAAGCGTTTCACGCGGCGCATTGTCCTCGCGCTGGACCCGGATACAGCCGGGCAAAAAGCGGTGTTGCGCGGGTTGGAAGCGGCCCGTTCAGCGATGGATAAAGAAGGGGAATTGGGTTTCGATGCCCGTGGTTTGCTCCGTAATGAGTCGCGTTTGCAGGCGGACTTGCGTGTGGCGTCCATTCCTGATGACCTTGACCCTGATGAGATCGTGGCACGCGATAAAGAGGAATGGCGGCGCATCATTGAGAACGCCAAGCCAATCGTCACACATGTGATGGAGACGCTGGCGTCCGGTCAGAACCTGAACGACCCGAAGGTCAAGAATCAGATCGCGGCGCAGATCCTTCCTTTAATTGAAGACCTGGGAAGTTCGTTGGAGCGTGATACATACCGGCAGGCGCTCGCAAGAATGTTACGGGTGAATGAAAGCGCACTGGTCAGTGCCCCGGCCTGGGGTCCGGTATTGAGGCGCAAACCCCGTGGAGGCGAATCGGGCCGCAGCGTCGAGTCGCCGGTGGTGGCAGCGGTCAATCCGCGTTTGAAGATCGAATCGTATTGCCTGGGTATTTTGCTGCGCAGGCCGGAATTGTTGTATCGCACCGACCGCAACCTCGAAGGCGCGGACCTTAGTCCGCTGGCTGTGGAGGATTTCGAGTATACTGACCATCAGCTGTTGTTCGCGGTGTTGCGCATGGCGGTGGAGCAGGATGAAAAGGATCACCAGCAATATCTGGCAAGCCACCTGTCTGAAGCGTTGATGCCGTTGGTGAATGCCCTGCTGGTGCAGACCGAGAAGTTGGATCTGCTTGATGAAAAGCTGGTGGACGATCTGCTGGACCGTTTTCTTGACCTGCGTCGCACGCATGCCATGGTCAATGTGAACCAGTTGCGCTTCATTCAAGAGGACGAGCAGCAGCAGGGTGGAACCCACCTGAAGGCGTATCTGGAGCAGACCGGTCAGTACACAAGGTTGATCCATAAGATAGATCAGGCAAAGCGAAGATTGTCGAAAAGACAGATGTGATGTGAATGAAATGCGAGTGTAGAGTTTTATTACTTCGTCATTAAGGAACTTGAATGTCTGCCAAACACAATCCAAAAGCAAAATCAAAACCTGAGACCCGTAAAAAAACGAAGGCGAAGAAGAAGACGTCTGAGCCCAAACCCAAAAAGCAAAAGGCGCTTTCTGTGGATGCCGTGCTGGATACTCTGGCGGAGGAAGGGGTTCAGCCGCAGGATTTTCCGGCAGACGATCTGATCGAACCGGATGAGTCGCTCCTTGCGCAGCAGGACGATGATCTCGAAGAGGTGCTCACGTTCCATGTGCATACCACGACCGAGATGTCTGAAGACCCGGTGCGTTTGTACCTGCGCGAGATCGGCCAGGTCAAACTGCTCGGCGCAGACAGCGAATTCAGGCTGGCGACGATCATCGAAGCGGCCCGGTTGGTGGGAACCTTGTACAAGATGAAGCAACGCAAGGGGGTATCGCTCGAATCTTCCATTTATCATTCACTGCTTTCCGATATGCTGACTTCGTGGGACCGTTTGATCGAGGATGCCGAACGTATCGAACACGAACTGCCCGACCTGGCCCTGCTGGTGGCCGAGGCGCAATCGTTGCATGCGGGCTGGGAATTCGATTCACCCTCCTACCTGCGCGCCTATCTGGATAACGGTCAGTGGGGCAGCAACCACCTTTGGGATAATATTGCGCGACACGCGTTCAGCGTGTATCTCAGCCTGTACCTGCTTCCTTTCAAATATGCGGAATGGCTGCTGGACCATGTCCGCGAGCACCAAGGTTTTCCATCACAACGCACGCTTTATCGCAACCTGTTAGCCGATGAAGATTTGACTGCTGAAATGGAAGCCGCCCGCGCGCGTTCGTTGGATGCGAATCAGGCGCTGATCCGCGCGAACCTGCGCCTGGTAGTGAGCGTGGCTAAGCGCTATCTTGGTCGCGGCATTCCGCTGCTGGACCTGATCCAGGAAGGCAACATGGGGTTGTTGCGTGCCATTGGCAAGTTCGACCCGCGCCGTGGGTTCAAGTTCAGTACCTATGCCACCTGGTGGATTCGCCAGTCCATTAATCGCTCCATCGCCGAGCAGGCGCGCACGATCCGCATCCCGGTGCATTTGTTCGAATCCATCTCGCGCATCTTGCGGGCGCAGCGTCACCTGACGCAGATCTTGGGGCGCGAACCTACTAATGAAGAACTGGCACTCGAAGTGGGCTACCTCTCCGCCGCCGATGTGCAGACCATTTTGCGCGCGCATGCGGAGAATCAGCCCATCGACCCGGAATTGCAGAAGCGCCTCGACACCGCCTCTCAAAAAGTGACCCGCGCTCTGCGCTCCGCCGAAGAGACGGTCTCGCTCGAAGGCCCGGTGGGGGATGACGAGTCCAGTGCGTTGGGTGATTTCATCGAGGATGAAGATGCCCCGTCGCCTATGGATGCGGCAGCGCGTGAGATGCTGCGTGAGCAGATCCAGCGCGCGCTC
>DAOQBX010000042.1:0-8690 GCA_035340155.1 Anaerolineales bacterium
ACGAATAACTTCGCTTCGGCAACCCAGGCCAACGGCATTTTGGCCGGCGCTTCGGTGAGCTGGCGCAGGTAAAAAGGCGAAGGCGGAAGATAATCCGGCAGGTCGGGTGGGAAAAGATAATGGGTCCAACCCATATCCCTTGAGAGAATAGAACGCTCCCCATAAGCAGCCTGAATGTGCTCCCCCGTCAGGGCGGCCTGAGAAGGGAGAGTTTTTACCAAGGCATCGAGACGATCGAAGCAGGCAGGGTCCAATTGCACAAAAGTATGCTGCCCGATATACCAAAGCGCAATAACCCGCTCCCCATCATATTTGCCCTCCGGCAACAAGGTCGTACCGGGGTGCAACGTAGTTTCGGCAGGGCAGTTAAAATAACTGGCCCAATTTTCAATAATGGTGGTTTCAAATTTTTTTCTATTCATGGCTGAAGACCGGGTTGAAGTTTAACATGGAAATAGCGGACGGAGAATTCTCCGTCCGCCAGTACAACGCTCCCCTATCGTGTTGGATACTGAAACAGTACCGCTTAAATTTCTGTGATCTCCACAAACTTCAGATTGGGATTCTTCTCGGTGTAATACTTGAGCAGGAAGGGCGTTTGGAAAAGCATCGCCCAGGCATTGCGCGAGTCGCGCACCACGATGGTATCGCCACGGTTGGCAAGGGGTTCGATATCCTTATCTTCACCGAGGATCCAGCGCAGGTGTGTGTGCGAGAGGCTTTCCATTTCAGTCTTGACATTGTATTCAGACTCAAGCCGCGCCTGCACGACATCGAACTGCAATTGTCCCACCACAGCCAGGATCGGTTCGCGCTTGAAGGCATTGACGTTGTACAGAATCTGCACGGCGCCCTCGCTCTCGAGTTGCTGCAACCCTTTGGCGAACTGTTTCTGCTTGCTGACATCCACATTTCTCAGCAGGGCAAAATACTCGGGTTGGAAACGAGAGATCGGCGCAAATTGAAGCGGCCTGCCCGAGGAGAGGGTGTCGCCAATGGCGAAGACCCCGTTGTTCGGCAATCCCAGCACATCGCCGGGATACGCCTCATCGATGATCTCGCGCTCGTTCGCAAAGGCCTTGTAGGGGCGCATCAGTTTTAGCGTCTTGCCGCTTTGCGCATGGAGCAGATCCATGCCGCGCTCGAACTTTCCGGAACAGATGCGCATAAAGGCCACACTGTCGCGATGTTTCGGATTCATGTTGGCTTGTATCTTGAAAACGAATCCCGTGAATTCCACATCTTCCGGATTTACATGCCCGGCATCGCTAAGATATGGCTGGGGCGGCGGCGCAAATTCGATAAAGGAATCAAGGAACATCCGCACACCAAAGTTGGTGAGAGCGCTGCCAAAGAAGACGGGAGTTTGCTTTTCTTTCAACACCGCTTCATGGTCGAACATCCCACCGGCTTCGTCCAGTAATTCGATGCTTTCTTTGAGGCTGGCGGTCTTCTCCGGCGAAAGGAGGCCTTGTACCTCCAGGTCTTCCACACGGATGAATATCTCCGGGGCGATCTTTTCATTCCGCTCCGTGCGTTCGTAGAGGTAAACGCCGTCTTCAGCGCGATCATACACGCCTACAAATTGCGGGCCATCCCCAATAGGCCAGTTCATGGGCACAGGCTCCATTCCCAACACTTTTCGGATCTCATCCAGCAGATTAAGCGGGTCACGGGCAGGACGGTCCATTTTGTTGATGAACGTGAAGATGGGAATACCACGCTTGCGGCAAACTTCAAAGAGTTTCAAGGTCTGCGGTTCGATGCCCTTTGCGCCGTCGATCACCATCACGGCGCTATCCACAGCAGACAGGGTGCGATACGTATCTTCAGAGAAGTCCTGATGTCCAGGCGTATCAAGCAGATTGATGGTATATCCGCGATATGGGAATTGCAGCACCGTGGAGGTGATGGAAATTCCACGCTCGCGCTCCATCTCCATCCAATCGGAGGTGGTGGCGCGCTGATTTTTCCTCGCACGAACATTGCCTGCCAATTCAATGGCATTACCATACAGGAGCAATTTTTCCGTCAGCGTGGTCTTGCCCGCATCCGGGTGCGAGATCACGGCAAAGGTCCGCCGCGCAGCGATGGGAGAAGCAGGTTCAATAAATGATCGGTTTTGCATATGCTTTCAGACTGGTTGTCGACTTCATGATCGACAAAAAGACTTCCGAGGCCGTTGAGGCTTCGGAAGTCTCTCACTAAACTTTTACCTATCTGCGGTCGCGCCCGCCGCGGTCACCGCCCCGGCGATCTCCACCACCACCGCGACCACCACGGCCACCCCTATCGCCGCCGCGCCCCCCGCCCCCGCGACTCCCGCCGCCCTTATCCTTCTCACGGGCCTCTTCGAGAGTCCAGCCTTCGAGTACGGCCTGACGCGAGAGACGCACCTTGCCGCCTGCATCCACATCCGTGACCATCACGGTCAATTCATCGCCGACAACACAGACGTCTTCAACCTTCTCCACGCGCTCGCTGTCGAGTTGGGAGATGTGTACAAGTCCATCCATGCCGGGCAGGATGTTCACGAAAGCGCCAAAGGCCTCCACGCGCACAACCTTACCGGTATAGATGTTGCCCGGCACAGCCGACTCGCCCATCGCTTCAATACGTTCCTGGGCGATTTTCGCGCCTACGCCGTTCGTCGAGGCAATGTAAACAGTACCGTCTTCTTCGATGTCGATCTTCACGCCGGTCTCGTCCTGCAATGCGCGGATGTTCTTGCCGCCGGGGCCGATCAAAGCGCCGATCTTATCCACGGGGATCTTGACGGTGATGATGCGCGGCGCATGCGGTTTCAATTCCTTGCGCGCTTCAGGCAGGACAGCCAGCATCTTGTCCATGATCGACATACGCGCCACGCGAGCCTGTTCAAGCGCTTCCTTCATCATCTGGGTGCTCAAACCGGAAATCTTGATATCCATCTGCAGCGCGGTAATGCCCGCCGAGGTGCCGGCAACTTTGAAGTCCATGTCGCCGAGGTGATCTTCAGTTCCTTGAATATCGGTCAGGATCTTATAGCGGCCGGTCTCGTCAGTGATGAGACCCATCGCAACGCCGGAGACGGGAGCCTTGATCGGCACACCCGCATCCATCAGGGCAAGGGTCGAACCGCAGACCGAGCCCATCGAAGTCGAGCCGTTGGAGGACAAGGCCTCGGATACAACGCGAATGGTATACGGGAAGGATTCTTCCAACGGGATGACAGGCTCCAGCGCACGTTCGGCCAGCGCACCATGCCCAACCTCGCGCCTGCTCTGTCCACGCAGGGGTTTAACCTCGCCGGTGGAAAAGGGCGGGAAGTTGTAATGGTGCATATAACGTTTGGTATCGTTCGGGGAAAGGTTGTCGAGTTCCTGTGCTTCGCCCAAGGTACCGAGCGTAGCAAAAGAAAGGATCTGGGTCTCGCCACGGGTGAACAAACCCGTGCCGTGCGCGCGCGGCGACACGTTCACATCGCACCAAATCGGGCGGATGTCGGTCGGGGTACGGCCATCGGGGCGCTTGCCCATGCTCAAGATGCGCTCACGAACAACAGCCTGCTCAGCCATGCTGAAGGCTTCGCTGAAATCCGCGCCGCTCATGTAATCAGCAGGATTACCGCCCTCGGGCACAGTCACGAACTCTGCCTTGGCGGTTTCCTTGATCGCATCCATGCCGCCGTAGAACTCAACCTTGGAGAGCGGTTTGTCGAGCAGTTCGTTCATCGGCCCGCTGACACGGTCAAAGACCTTCTTACGAATATCGTCGCTGGGCAGATGGAGTTTGACCTCACGCTTGGGCTTGCCGATCTCGGCGGCCATTTGCAATTGCAGGTCAATGATGGGCTGAATGGATTTGTGACCCAATTCCAGCGCAGCCACCATCACATCTTCGGGAATCTCATTTGCGCCACATTCCACCATCAAGATGGCGTCCTTGGTGCCTGCGATGCGCAGGTCAAGGTCGGAAGCGTCTATTTCGGCAAAAGTCGGGTTGATGACGAATTCGCCGTCGACACGACCCACTCGCACCGCACCAACCGGACCACCCCAGGGGATGTCCGAGATCATGATCGCAGCCGAAGCGGCGTTGATGGCAAGGATATCCAATGGGTTGACACCATCGGACGAAAATGAATACATGATGACCTGTACTTCGTTGCGCATCCCATCCTGAAAGAGCGGGCGCAGCGGACGGTCGGTCAGGCGTGCAGTGAGGATCGACTCTGTAGAGGCGCGCCCTTCGCGGCGGAAGAAAGAACCGGGGATCTTTCCTCCAGCGTAGAGTCTCTCTTCATATTCCACGCTCAACGGGAAGAAGTCGATGCCGTCGCGCACGCCGCCCATGGTGGCGGATGCGAACACGATCGCTTCATCGATGCCAAGCGTAAGAGCGCCGCCCGCCTGCCCGGCGAGTCGGCCCGTTTCGATGGTCACCGTCTTATTGCCAACGACGGTCGAATAACGTTTACCTTCGGGGTTCATATTTGATTGTCTCCTAATTGTTTCAGGTGGAGTCAGGCAGCCAGTCTGCCGCCTATAGCAAAGTTCTGGAACCTTGCCCTCCGTAAAAAGCCCGCCTCGGGTCAGGGACTGAAGAGTGGGAACAACCATGTTGTTCGCGCTATTCAATACCTGACGACGGGTTAAAAAGACCCTAAAGGTCTCACGGACCTTTAGGGTCTAACAGACGTACTATTTGCGGCGGAGGCTCAAACGTTCGGTCACGGTCAGGTAGCTTTGGTAATTGCTCTGGCGCAAGTACGTGAGCAACCGTCGGCGCTGACCTACCAATTTGAGAAGACCGCGGCGGCAGGATTGATCCTGCTTATTGTTCCGCAAATGCTCAGTGAGCTGATTGATGCGGTTGGTGAGAATAGCCACCTGAACCTCGGGGGAACCGGTATCCTTCTCGTGGCGATGAAAACTTTCGATCGCCTTCGCCTTTACTTCTTTTGCGAGCGGCATGACGTATGCTTCTCCTTTCCAAAAATCTATGCAGGTCTCCTAACCCACAGCCCCATGGGGAACCGTCAGGCAGGACCAGTCACGGCTTGGGATTATACCAGAAATCACACACGGCGCGGATTCCAACCAGCCAACGTTTCCCACCCCGACTTTGGGAGTTGCCGCCTCCCAAGGCTGATACAACCCTGCTGGGATATCACCTCTTGTTCATGCGCCAGGAGGTCATCCTCCTGCCCAAGCCCATAAACGGCCTTTCGACCAGGGTATAAGTAACCCACGATAAAGACACCACCGCCACCCCCGTGATGGTCATAAGGATATGAAATAGAACTCCATTGCCAGTCTGAAGTGTGATCGCAGAAGGGAACAGCAGGGTAAATAGCACATATAGCACGATGCCATGCAGCACATATACGCTGTAACTGACATCCCCCAAAATTTTGAAAGGCGCAAGGGTTAATACGCCAAAGAGGGAATTCCCAAGGGCAATGGGAATAAAGAACAGGGCCAGGAAAAAAGCTTGTCTAAAAAGATACTCATCATTGAATAGCGCAAACGACAAAAATATGGAAATGAGGGCAACGACAGAAAACAACGGCCTCACCGCATGGGAAACAGCTGTCTTATTCGTCTCGAGCGAGGCGGCCACCGCTCCCACCAGAAAATACACGAGGTACTTCGAATCCACAAGCAGGGAATTGATATACACAGGCTGATAGCCCAGCCAGAGGATGGCCGCTGCGATCACCCACAAAAGACCGGGGATTTTCTGGTTGAAAATGATAAAAACAGCCAGAACCGGAAGGGAAAAATAGAACAACCACTCATATTTCAAGGTCCACAAGACGCCTGCGACGATGGAATATGTGGATTTGTATTTATTGATATCCGGGTAGTTGGCAAAACTCACCCAATACCCGACCTGTCTCAGGAAGTTTCTCAACGGCACCTGAAGTTGAGGACCACCCGCCCAAAGCACGATCAGCACCACCAACCCGACCGCAAACCAATACAAGGGCACAATACGAAAAACACGTGAAATATACAGGGAGACCCAATCCACCCGCCCCTCTTTCGAGAGCAATTTACGCCAAAAGAGAAAACCAGTCATCATAAAGAACAATGAGACGCCCACCGACCCAAGCAGGGAGTAAAAACGTGAATTGGGAGCAGCCCACACTCCGATGGAATGCAGGAAAAAAGTCAGGGCAAAGTGATGTAAATAGACCCCCGTTGCCAGAAAGCCGCGCAGCCCCACCAGGGACATCTGCAAATTCTCTGTCGATTCCTGCCTGACCTTGAACCATCGATTTAAATAAAATACTGCGAAACCGCAAATCGCAATGGTCAAAATTCCCCAAAGGATGCTGGGTTGAAACATGGGCATGGGACTTTGCATCGGTCGTATCACCTCGACGGTAAAGGAATCGTACGCGTACAGGTATCAATAATATACCATGACCCCCAAAGAGCCCACCGGCCTTGCATATGGATTTTCGTTATGATAAACTTTTCAGTATCCCAAGCTGAAAGGAGGTGCTTTTGAATGAAAATGGATCTGTTCGGAAACCAAAACGATTGCGCGCCTCCCAAAAGGTTGGATGGGTAAGTTTCCCTTCCCCGGCATCCATGCCGCAGGCGCACCCGTGCCCTGCGGTATTTTTTATTCTTGAACAAGATCAGGAGAAATCAATGTCCTCTTCCGTCATTTCGATCTCGAAACTGGCAAAGCATTACCAGGTCCCTGAACGCGAGGCCGGCTTGAAAGCCGCCGCCAAAGGACTTTTCAAACGCACTTACAAGACCGTCAAAGCCGTGGATGGGATCTCCTTCAACATCCAACCCGGCGAAGTGGTTGGCTTTCTCGGTCCGAACGGAGCAGGCAAGACCACCACGCTGAAAATGCTCAGCGGACTCCTGCACCCCACCTCAGGGGATGTGGCAGTGCTGGGGTTCGAACCTGCCAAACGGTCTCATGATTATCTGAGGCAGATCACCCTCGTCATGGGCAACCGCAATCAACTCGCCTGGGACCTGCCCGCGCTCGACTCCTTCGATCTGCAGCGCGCTGTCTATGGGCTTCCCACTGACGAATTCAAACGTACCCGCGACGAATTCATCGAACTACTGGACCTGAAAGACCTCGTGAACAAGCCCGTCCGCAACCTGTCGTTGGGTGAACGCATGAAAATGGAGATCGTTTCTGCACTGTTGCATAAGCCGAAGATCCTCTTCCTTGATGAACCCACCCTCGGCCTCGATGTGACCATGCAAAAGCGCATCCGCTCGTTCATTGCAGAATACAACCAGCGTTATGGCGCGACAGTGCTGCTCACCAGTCATTACATGGCCGATGTGGAGGCGTTGTGCAAACGCGTCATTGTCATCCACCATGGCAGGTTGCTGTTCGACGGCGATCTTGCTGCGTTGGTGGAGAAGTTCTCCGCCTTCAAGACGGTCGGCTTCTCGCTCGACAACCCGGCCACAGACTTGAGCCAGTATGGGGACGTGGTATCCGTCGACGGGTCCCGGGTAACGATGCGGGTGTCCAAGGAAAAGACCTCAGCGGTCACATCCCGCCTGCTCAACGAACTGGCTGTGGATGATCTCACCGTCGAGGCCACACCCATCGAAGATGTGATCGAGTCGGTCTTCGCGGTCAAACAGGAAGCGCTGGAATGAAGCGTTACATCGACTTCTATCTCGCCTCGATGAAGATCGCCATTCTCGAACAATGGCAGTATCCGGTCGCCAATTATTTTTACATGATCGGCATGATCGCGGAGCCGGTGATCTACATGGTCGTGTGGTCGGCGGTGGCGCAGCAGCAGGGAGGCATGGTGGGCGGATATACACCCGGCGCCTTTGCAGCCTATTACATCGTGTGGACCCTGGTGCGCAACATGAACATTGTGTTCACACCGTACGGGTGGGAATGGCGCATTCGTCAGGGGCAACTGTCGATGAGTCTGATGCGCCCCATTCACCCATTGCATAATGATGTGGCCTTCTTCGCCGGTTGGAAGTTCGTGGTCATCGCGCTCTGGATCCCGCTCGCGCTGGCCTTGTCCTTCTTCTTCAAACCCGACCTGCATCCAAATCTGCTTCAGGGCGTCGTATTCTTCTTTGCGATCTGGTTCGCGTACCTGATCCGCACGATGACGCTTTCGCTGATGGGCATGATCACGTTCTGGACGACGCGCGTCAGCGCTCTCTTTGAGTTGTATTTTGCCGCCGAACTGATCCTTTCGGGACGGCTGGTACCACTCTCCCTCATGCCAGAGTGGGTGCAGCGTGCAGCCTGGTTCTTCCCCTTTCGCTGGGCCTTTGGGTTCCCGATCGAATCGCTGGTTGGGAATATGAGCGCACAGGACCTGTTCCTCGGCCTGGGCATGCAATTGGCGTGGATCCTTTTCGGCGTCCTGGCCGTGAGCTTGATATGGAAGGTCGCCATTCGCCGCTTCTCGGCGGTGGGAGGTTAATATGCAGGGATTTCGTCTTGCATTCAGCTATCTGCGCATTGGGATCATGAACGAGTTCCAATATCGCGCCAATCTTTACATCCAGATCCTGCAGACCTTCATTGCGCTCGCCACTGGTCTGATCGGTTTGAACCTCGTCTTCGCACAGACAACAAACCTCGGAGGCTGGGATAAGCCCGAACTGCTGGCTGTGATGGGTGTCTTCACCATTACCGGCGGGGTCATCCGCGCTGCCATTCAGCCGAACATGGAA